>JABDEH010000048.1 GCA_013287215.1 Chlamydiota bacterium | reverse complement strand
ATTGCGAGGAAAAAATGAGGTTTGATTATCCGGTGTTTTTCCGCCTAAAGCATCGAACTCGAAATAAACCATATAATCTGGATTGGCCGCATCGAGTTTTTTAAAGAACTGGGTGATCTGCTTGGTCGTTTTCGAAGTGACGGGTTTCATCAAAATTCTGGACTTTGCCTTATTGAAAGGCATGGTGCTCTCTCTCACCCAATACGCTGAGGAATCGAGGTAGCTCCCTGTGAACAAGGTAACGGTGGGATTAAAACCAAGGAAAGCGCTTTGCCATTCGGTAAAAGGTTCTGAACCTAATTTAAGTCCAGATATACGAATCGTGAGCGGTGGAGATGTGATGGGAAAGGCAGCGAGAGTTCCTGGATGCCGTATTCCCAATATTGAAGAAATCGTATCGGGCAATGTGCTAACCCAGGATTGCCAGGTTTCCATCAAAGGAGCGATCAGGTCCACATCATACTCCCAAAGAAGCTCATAGTACGTCACCGTTGGTATGTATTGCATTTGGAACGTAAAGCCGAGGACGATTCCATATGATCCGTTCCCACCTCCAAGGAGAGCCCAAAATAGATCTGGATAGCTGGATGCATTCACTTCGATGACTTGGCATGCGGCATTGACTAAAGTAATGCTCTTGACAGAATCGCAAGTCAGGCCATAGGGCCGGGTTAGCAATCCTATGCCGCCCCCCAATGTCAGCCCTGTAATGCCGACTGTGGGGCATTCGCCGGAAGGGATCGCATAATCGATGAGGCCCAGGGCATTGATCACATCTACAATAAGGCACCCTGCTCCGATATAAACTTCTCCCGTTCCTATATTGGGGATGATCGAGTTGAAATTTGAAACATCGATCACATAGTCTGGGGATAGAGATCCTGGTTCAAAGCAATGGCCTCCGGATCGGACTGCAAAGGGGAGGTTATATTGTTGCAATTGAGTCAGGACATAGACAACTTCATTATTTGTTGTGGGAGCAAAAATTGCCTGAGGAAAGACGACAAAGCGTTTATTGTAGTTCAGACGCTCCGTATTATATGTAGGGCTTGTTGGGTAGATTCCGTAAGGCAATCCTTGGAGCGAGGGAGGAATATCCCCACTGAGTGCACACATGTGGAAAAGTAAATAAAAGAGGGTTCCTATACAAGTGTTTTTTATCAGTTGGTTATACATAAGGGGTTCTCTCAATTAGGATTTTAAAATGCATAATCTATGCAGAGGCTGATGCTATAAGAAATCCATTTTCCGGAAGCGATCACCTTAGTTGTAGAAGGAAATCCATTTGCAGAAAAAAAAGGGCTGGTCAGACGGCCATCGTTTGCGTTCCAATGCTGATATTTGAAGCAAGCCCCCAGTTCCCATCGAGTGCAAAACAAGTAGGCTCCATTTAAGAAAAAGACATTGCCGTGGGCATCATTCGCTTTTGTATGGGTCTTGTACCCTTCTACCCCTGCGATGTAGCCTATGGGGATGACATGATTTGCGGTGTAGTGGGCAAAATGGTATTCGTATCCGGTTTCGGCTTTCCAATGGCGCCAAATATAAGCCGCATCGATTCCTAACCAAGCCCCTTTCCATGTCGTCGTCGTCGCATAGCCATTTCCATACAGGGGAGCGTCTTCAAAAGGTGCGCCGCTGGGAAATGAGATTTGGCCATTGTTTGTCGTTATTCTTTGCTTGTCGAAGGCGTAGCCGCCAGAAAAACTAAAGTTCCAATGTTTCCAATCGACAAGATATCCTGCGCCAATCTGAAAGTCGTAGGTGTGGACATCGTCGACCTCCGCCCTGCCAACTTGTTTTTCGGAAGATCCCTGGATGGTTTCGTGTAGCTGTGGATTGGCGATATTCCAGCCCCAAAAGGCAAATCCGGTGAGATAAAAGTTATGTAAATGGGAATCTTCCTGGCCATGCTTGTGAGAAAAAGGCGACATCAAAAAACGGGCATCCATACCGACTTGCCAAATCGAAATAGGATTGATCTTGATTTCATCTGTTTGATCCACTGCGGGAGGCACTAATTCTAAGGTGTTTTTGCGCTGAAGGCTGTCATTGCGGTAACCGGTGTTGAGCTCGAGGTCTGTGCAAACATCGAAAGCGAAAAGATCAGCGCAGCTAGATAACAAAATGAGATAGATGCATAAGGCCAAAGATTCGAGATACATTGCCGTTCTAAGGAAAGATTTCATTCCGATCACATTAAAATTTTCTGATTATCTGTGCAAGCTTAGAGTATACACAAATGACTTGAAAAATTGGGACTATGACAAGGAGGCGCCCTGAATTTGAGCCAGGCGCAGCCGGCGCCGAAGCAGCTCAACTTGAATAAGTTGAGCGATGGAGGCGGGTTAAAATTCAGTGGCTGCCCGACGCAGTCAGAAACCAATTTTTCAAGTTGTTTGTGTATATAGAAAAATTTGGGTGAATAATTCCAATCATGCTAGGGTGTAAATGACCACCGGAACAAGTGCAACATAGAGGCCGCTGATGTTGATCAAACAAGGTATGGGTTTTAGACTGTCCGATTCCATTAAAAATGGTTACGCAGCTCTCCTTTTATTGTTAGTCATGAGTTTGGCATGTTCTGCGCGCTCTTTATATGGCGCTAAACCCAGTGAGCCGGAAATCATAACCTATTATCTGGTCATCGACGATTTTGCAGAAAGCTTCATTGAAATACCCACCTCTAATGTGTCGCCCTCAAGTCCAACCATCGCTTCGAGCTATCTTGCAGGAAGGGCCCCTATTTATGATGTAAATAATCGGAAGGTGGGAACATGCTCCGCCTCTTTTTTATCGATGCAAACTGCAGATGGTATCTTTACGGATATTTCCAATTATCTATCTGCTGATAATGGGCTAATAGTAACCTGGTTTACACCGACAACCTTAATCAACTTGGCGTTAGACAGCATCATCAACTCCATGGTGACTGAATGCACTGTAGTGGTCACGACAAAGGTTGGGGTTGCTCCTCTTTTTGGACAAACATTTGACTTGGTGGTTTCATCGGATGGGGTCAACATCTATTTTCAATTTACAAGAATCGGAACGATTTTCTAAACAGGGACTTTATGAAGCGCTTTTTAGCCACACTTTCTTTACTGGCAACCACCGTTTTAGGTGCCGCTGAATGTTGCTGCGAACCACAAGATTATTCTTTCTATATCAAAGTGGATTCAGGTATCTCATACTCCGAATCGGCCCGTGTCAAGGCCCCATCTCCTCCCTGGAACCCGGCAGTTCAAGGGTATGGCGCAAAGTTAGGCAACCGCCCCATTGCCGGCTTCAGCGTTGGTTGTGAGCTCTGGCATGTCCTGGACCTAGAAATCAATCTTTCCAATCGCTCAACGTTTGAATACAGAAAATTCCAAACTCCCACGACCGGGGGCGCCTCTTACACAAGAAAATTCGATCTTAGCGTCACCCCCTTGCTTTTTTCGGCAAATCTTCTGGGGCGATGTATCCCTTATTTCAATTGCAGTATCGGGTGCGGTAAGATCTATCCGATGCTAGGCGGCGGGATCGGTGTGAGCAATCTTCTGATCACCAATTACAGAACCACAGGACTGGCCCCATCCGGAGACTCTGCTCCTTACGCAAGTTTTTCTGCGGAAAATCAATACACGCTTCGCAAACACTTAACCTATACGCTTCTCGGCGGCTTTGAATACAGTTACAATGACCGTTGGGCGATTGGAACAGGGTATCGCTGGTTGGATGCGGGCGATTTTAAAGGACCTCGATACCAAAGAGTTGCTAGCGGAGCTGCAGTGGATGTAGAGGGTGATGCGTGGAAGATGCATTTTAGAGCTAATGAGTGGTTTATTGAATTTAAAATCTTTATCTAGGATCGCTGGTATCATCGCCCAAGAAAGCTGGACCGAAATTCGGCACTATTTTTCTTAGAATCGCGCGGTCGCGCTCACCGTGAGGCCCTGGGCCCAAAAATCCGATTTTTTTAACGAGAACTTCGGTCTTTTTGCTCCTTGCGCCGGTTGAGCAGGGCCCGGCATTCCGAAGGGAGTGGGCGCTGGCATGGTGCCCACCGTCTCTCTAGAAACCTCGGCAAGGGCGGTCAGGGTGGGGTTGATCTTGCGATCGATTTGTTTGCCCGGACGGGCGAGGGCACTGATCCACAGGAACGCGTAGCCTGCGCTGAGCTCAAGATGTCGTGAGACTTTTAAGCTCGCTTGCAGGTTGGCGTCGAAAAGCGCGGCAAAGGTGCGACGGCGATGGGTTCCTATGTTGGTCTGTTGGGCAAAAATCCCGCCCCGGAGAGTGTCATCGGCTGTATGCTTTGTTTCATAAAACAAATTTCCGTCTGATGTCTTTGAAGAGCCCTGGATATGCACGGCTTCGAGGGTGGCGCCCAGGCCTCCTTGCACAACTCCTTTCAGCTCGAAATGCCGGCCGCCATAGTTCGCGCCGATCCCGATCTGTCCCCCGTAAAAATCATTGGTAGCGGTGAAGCGGTCTTTGGTGTCTGTAAAGGAAAAGCCAAAGGGAAAGTCGGGAACCGCTTGCGTTGACACCTGAAACTTGAGCTGTTCTTTAAGCTGCAGCCAGCGGAACCCTGCCAGGGCGTTGATTTGGAACAGAGGCCGATTAAGAAACCCAAAGATGCCATTGAGCTGTGCGCCCTGGAATTGACTGGAGAATTTTAAATGGAAATCCCCTTGAAAACCGGGCATATCCTCTAGGGGACCCGGCAGCAAATAGACGGTTTCCCCGGGCACGCCGTTTAAGCCCCAGAATCCTGTGACATCATAGATCGGCACTGCATAGGAGGGGGAGCCAATTTCTCCGGAGGTGAACAAGGATTTTTTTCGGGTCTTTGTGGGCAATAGGAAATAACTGGCTTCGAGGCCGAACTGCTCTGAGGAGGCCAGCCACGTGCCTGCTGTGACTTGAAATCCATTCATCCAACCCAGATCGAGGTGTTGTTTGCCGAGCTTGATGGTTGTGCCTGGCTGCCCCAATGCTCCGACGACGGGATCCGCAAGAGATCCCTGGGTGACAAGCGGCGTCGGCAAGGGGCTTTTTTTAATCGCCCACAAGAGATAGTCGCCTTCCATCCACACTGGCAAAGATTTGTCCATGCCAGCAAGAGGAGCGAGCGCTGTGAGAAGTAGGAGGAACAAGCGTTGAGTTATTTGCATCCATCCTTAAGATAGCATCCGTTGTGTTTTTTTCGAAGTTCTTCGTTTCTAATATCAATGTATTTGAGCTGAGTTGCCTGTATTTTTTGCTCATAGGTTTCAAACACCCGATCTATTAACTCAACGACCATTCCTCCATTGTCTCTTTTACAATGGAAAATTCGATCCGCTTTCAATACGAGCGCTGCATGGCCAATCAGAAGGTCATTGTCTCTGCGTTTTAAAAACATGAGGTCGCCGGATTTGAGCTCTGCTTGATCAACGAGATGAAACTCCCACCCGGAAGACGCCAACAGCCGGGGCATATCTCCGATGAGTGTCATCGGGAGATCGACTTTCAAGGCTTTCAAGAAAAGATAGTGGATGGAAGTGAGACAGTCGGTTTTTTCAGGGGCTGCTTCTAACGGCGCCTTGCGCTCATAGGTAGTTTCCGATAGATCGGGCAATACCGTCTCTATAAGATCACTGATGTCGGCAGGTGCCGAAGGGAGTCTCAATATAGCAATTGCGAATGCGCCGACCTCTATTTTGTTTGTCGGCCTGTCATCTTAGCTGCAAATGGCTTTTTTGAACAGACCGCACGGTAAAGTAGTTTTTAAACGCCTGATAACAAGCATCTTAAGACTGGATGAGTTATAGAGGCTTGTTCTATAAATCACTTTTAGCTATAATTATGAGTTATAGAAACGAGGTCTATCAATCATGCCCTGGAACTGGGAACTGCCTAATTGGCCAAAATTCCACTATGATCCCGATCGGATCGCCCATTTGGAAAGACAATTTCTGTTGAGCGTTGGCAGTGCATTCGCTTATCTAAAAACAATCGATCCGCAAGAGTACCGCCGCTTTATCGTTGAAATTCTTAGTGTGGAAGGTCTTGAAAGCTCTAGAATTGAAGGAGAAATCCTCGATAGAGAAAGTTTGCAATCCTCTATTCAGCAGCACTTCGGACTGCATCGGGCAAAAAAGTCCAGGACTGATAAAGAATCGGGGATGGCCGAACTCCTTTGCACTGTCTATGAAACGTTTGACAAACCACTGACCCATGCAATGCTCTGTGATTGGCATGCGATGCTGTTTCAAGAGGCCTCCGGAGTTGCAGACCGTGGAAGGTACCGCACTCATGCAGAGCCCATGCAAATTGTTTCTAATCGCTATGACTCACCGAAAGTTTTCTTTGAAGCGCCTCCTTCGGATAGAGTTCCCCATGAAATGGCGCTATTTGTGAATTGGTTTAATTCTACAAATGGGTCCGAATCGATTCTGGGACGGGCAGCCCTTGCCCATGTTTATTTTGAAAGCATTCACCCGTTTGAGGACGGCAATGGACGCATTGGCCGCGTTCTATCGGAAAAGATCCTTTCTCAGGGTGTGGGGCGGCCGATATTAATCGCCATTTCCAAGATGTTGGAAAAGCGAAAAAAAGAATACTACGCGGCCCTTGAAAAGTGCAATCAAACGTTAGAAGTGCAAGAGTGGGTAGAGTTTTTTGTCGATGTCGTCATGCTGGCGCACAAAGAATCGATGAATCTGCTCTATTTTATCATTGAAAAATCCAGGATGCTCAATGCTCTTTCCGGACAGATCAATGAACGTCAAACCAAAGTATTGCTGAGAATGTTTGCGGAAGGCCCCAATGGTTTTAAAGGGGGCTTAAGCGCTGAGAATTATATCGCCATTGCAAAGGCCACTAGGCCTACAGCGACGCGAGATTTAACGGATCTCGTGGAAAAAGGAGCCCTGATAAAAACGGGACAGCTGCGCCATACCCGTTATCATTTAAATCTGCCACAAAAAGAGTTGTAGAACTTTCCTCTCGAGGGAAGCCTCAATATAGCAATTGCGCATTTACTCACTCCTAGTTTAATCTGCCTATGCGTTAGGAGGCCGATGTCATATTTGCTAGCGATTTTACTTTTTTTATCCGGAGCGCTCATGAATTCTACCTACTATAAGAACTTTGATGCGATTGCCAAGGCTCTAAAGGGACAAGATCGGAACCGTTTCTATCTCATTTCTAAAGTGTGGCATCACCAGCAGTCTCCGGAAGATTTGCGCGCGGATTTGGAGCAGACATTAAAGCAGCTGCAAACGGACTATCTTGATGCCTACTTGCTCCATTGGCCCAATAGTGAAATTCCTATCGAGAAGACTCTTGCCGCCATGGAGGCGCTGAGGCGAGATAAAAAAATCCGCCACCTAGGCCTCAGCAACGTGTCGGTCAATCATCTTAAAAGAGCCTTAGAGGTTGGTGTTCCCATCACTTGGGTCCAAGTTGAGATGCACCCCCATTTTTACGACCCCGAACTCCTCAAGTTTTGTAAGGAACACTCCATTGCTGTGCAGGCATGGGCGCCCTTGGGACGGGGCCGTATCAGTGAAGATGCCGCACTAGAAAGAATGGGGAAAAAATATGGAAAGACGTCGGCGCAGATGGCCATCCGATGGATTATTCAGCACGGGTGCATTCCACTCCCGGGCAGTAAAAATGAAAAGCATATGCGCGAGAACAAGTCTGTGCTGGATTTCATGCTGACAAAGGATGAAATGGAGGAGATCGACCGTAGGGCGAAGAGCGGGGAGCGGGAGCGCTTTTGCAGAGAAGACATTGGCTTTGCCGATGAGTTTGATTTTACTTATGAGCAATGCTGGCCCAAATGATCTGCGGTTTCTAAACAGTCTCAGATGAGTCGGAATTTTCCGGGCCTGTCTCCTGCTTTTGCACAGAGACTTGGATAAATGAGGCAGTGGAGACTCCCGGGATCTCATGGCCCGAAAAGTGGAGTTCTTGCAGCTTGTCTTTGTCGAGAACTTCTTCCATCTTGGTGGCCTCTAATTGACGAGCTTCTGCAAGGGAAGTTTTAATAGAGAGCCGGTCATAGCGGCGTACGACATAACCGCCGACGGAGAGCATTTTTGTAGACATCTGTTCTAAAATAGCGGCGCCTAAGGCCCTCCTTTGCTGGTCCATTTCAGCGATTTGGCGCACCAACGCTTTGTAGGTCTGAATTTGTTCTTCAAGTGACATGGTGGACTCTCAAAAAGGAGACATGTTAATGGATGCGAGAAGTTTTAGCAAACGATAAGTTTTGAACGCTCTAGATCTTTTGTATCTTGAAATTAGGGGCCACGACGCCGTCTTGACCCAGATACCGTTTTTGCGCGCACTGCTCGATTTCGGTCGTGAGCTGGCTGAAGGATAACATCGCTAAGGGCGCTCTATAGCGCAGGACAATATCGAATGAGCCGTGATTTGACATTTCTAAAACAACTGTTCTGGGTTCTTCAAAATTGCCGTCGATGATGCCTGAAGTGCAGTGGATCGCTAGACCAATCCGAGCGACTGTGCTGCGGCCTTCCACATGGCAAACGAGGTTTCTGGCGACTTGGAACTTTTCATAGGTGGTGCCGAGAACAAATTGACCGGGGCGCAAAATAAACCCTTCCTCTGAGATGCTCACCCGATCAAACTGGATATCGTCTTCAGCATCCAGATCTACTGTTTGACCTGCAACGGGGATCAAGAGCTCTTTCCCGAGGTGGAGACGGATGCCTGCAGGGCAAATGTTCGCTGGATCGACCTCCGGGAATAGTTGTATCTGCCCCATGCTCAGATAATGCTTGATTGTTGCGTCAGAAAGAATCATTTTGTTCTCCTAGAGTGGCTTTTATAATAGAGGAATGTCTGATTTTTCCCAATAAAAAGTTTTAAATTTGGCTTTTCTTTTTGCTCAAGGTGGTGAGTAAGTAAAAATTTTAATATTGGTGTTAAGAACACGAATGCATTTCTGGGCTTAGCCTTTTGGAGATGGGGGTGTTACCGACTTGCGAGCCTTTTTAGGGCATCCTTGTTTTCTTTGATAATTTTTTTCACAATGGGTCCTAGTTCCTCGTCGGAAATATCACTATCTTTAGAATTGGCAATTATTTTTGATTGATGTCCGTTAGGGCCTGTTAAATCAAAGGGTGGAAGTTGTTTTGACTCTTTTTTTTAGGCATGCGCATAAGGTCTCTTCGAAACATCAACAGCAGAGAGTATAACAGGCTTTGCAGATCTTAGGGATGATGTTTTAGCGATACCTGCAAAATCAAATTCTCTAAAGGCCTCTCTGAAGATTTGGTTGTTAGTGTTCAATTTCTCTAAAATAAACAGGCGGATGCATAGTTCCGTGGTAGGGTTAATTTTTGCTGGCTTATTCTTCATCTTTTCCCAAATCAAAACAGCTACATGTGTAACCCCGAAGTTTTTACCAAAGTTCTCGAGAGTCATTTCGAAATAGGTGCGGATAAAGTGGATTTCATTGCCGGTGATGGCAATGGCCTTGTGAACTAAAGCGAGAAGAACTTCTTTTTGTAACTTGCCGTAGTTGATAGCTGGGGTCCAGACACCTCTCTTTTTCACGAGAGATACATTGACTAGAGCAATAGGAAATCCTAATCCTTCATAGACGAATCGTTTTACTTTTTTTGTTTCCATAACAAGGTGGGATTGTAAATGAGTTACATTTTTTATGCAACAGCCATGGATACTGGAAGGTTTATTTAACCCAGTCCTTTTGCAAGGAATGCGGCAATTTTTTCTTTTTTTATTTTGCCCTGAGCTACTTCAAAAGTGAGTTGCTCCAACGCACTCGCATTATAGTCAATGGGACTGTCATTTAGGGCGAGAAACATCAAAGCAGAAACAACAGCAACTCTTTTATTTCCATCAATGAAAGGATGGTTTTGGCATATGTGAAAGAGATAGGCGGAAGCCTTATCATAAAGGGTATGATGCAGATATTGTCCGTCGAAGGTACTTAGAGGCTGGGCAAGAGCGGAAAGAAGGAGGTTATGGTCACGAATGCCTTTTTGTCCACCATAACGGTTGATTTGATCCTCGTGAATTTCTAGGACATCTTCAAGGGTAAGGAAATAGAGATCCATAGTCTTACTCAGCAAGATTCTTCAGAACGCGACCGTATTTTTTATTGATTTTGCGAAGAGAACTGGAAAATTTTCTCTTAAGTGCTTTATTCTTCAGCGGTGTAATAACGATAGAAGTTCCGTCAGGAGTCGAGATCTGAAGCATAGTCTCGTCGTCTATGCCTAAGAGATCGAGAATCGGGCGTTCAATAATAAGAGCATAGCTATTGCCGTGCTTGGTGAGTTTTTTGGTTATGGTCATGAGAATTTCCTCGGTTTTTATGTGAATACCTATGTATATACATTGTATGAACCTGAGCTTTTATTATCAAGCGTTCTCGTTGAAGTGAAATGAAGTTCGTCTTAAAATTCTCGGATAATCCAAGTGTAACATGCTGGATCTCAATCTGCTCAATATTTTTTAAGGAATTAGCTTGCAGCTTTTTTGTTCCGTTATATAAAACTTTTTAAGCCTTCTAAAAATTAGCAAATTCCTATAGAATAGCCCCTTCATTTTAGCTCAAAACAAGGATTAATATGCTCCAGTTAAGACATTTATGTGTTGCCCTGATCTGCGTTTTCTCGGCATGCATTGCCGAGGAAGCGCCCGCCTCTCCGAAGGTCATGCATTACGTTCAAGATCATTTACCGAAAAGCGGGGTTTTGAAGCATGTTGAGGGGTTTCTTTATGTCGATATCGACGATGCCTATATCCATAAGC
>JABDEH010000047.1 GCA_013287215.1 Chlamydiota bacterium | reverse complement strand
TTTTAGTAAAACGGCAAACGCCGTCTCGATCATCAATGAATGGACCGCAAACCAAACTCACGGCAAGATCGAAAAGCTGTTGGAAGATAGCGACATCGACAGCCTCACGCGCCTTGTCCTCACCAACGCAGTCTATTTCAAAGGCGACTGGAGCTTCCCCTTTTCGGCCTCATTGACGGCTCCCCAGCCTTTTTATGTGTCCGCAGATAAGGTGAAAGAGGTCCCGATGATGAAGAACACCGCCCGCTTTCCCTACTATGAAAATGATCAGGTGCAAGTGCTCGGACTCCCCTTCAAAAGTGGAAAGACTGCCTGTCTGATCATTCTGCCGAAAGAGGGCGAGGCGGTCTCCTTTTCCGCTCCCCTCTTCAAGGAATGGGCCTGCAGCCTCGCCAGCGAACGGGTCGCCGTCACCCTCCCCTCCTTTTCCATTAAATCCCGCTTTGCGATGAACGATGTTCTGGAACATCTAGGCATGAAGGAGGCCTTCACCGAGAAGGCGAACTTTTCAGGGATGGACGGCATGCGCGACCTCTATTTGAGCAAGGTGGTCCATGAAGCCCTCTTCATCCTCAATGAGACCGGCGTTGTCGCCGCGGCGGCCACTGCAGCCCCCATGAATGCCACAGGAGCGCTCGAAAAAAAGCCGCCCATCCCATTTAAGGCAGACCGCCCCTTTTTATTCATGATCATTGACCTAAAGACACAAACTCCCCTATTTTTAGGAAAACTGCAGGACCCATAAAATCATGCAAGCCATCCGGATCGACAGCATTGGGATCACGCATTTGGGGCTCATGCGCACCAACAACGAAGATGTCTGGGCCGAGCTCCCCGAGGAGCAGTTCTATATCCTTGCCGATGGGATGGGCGGCCATAACGCCGGCGAGATCGCCGCCCGAGAGACCGTCTTCCACCTGATCCAGTCGATCAAAATGATGCCTAAAGGCTCCCTCACCCAAGTCGCTTCCTACCTCAATCGGGCCATCCAGGACGCGAGCGCCTGGGTCTACAACCTCTCCTTGCAAAACACACCCTATCAAGGCATGGGGACTACCCTCTGCTGCGTGCTCATCTATGAGAACCACCTCATCTATGCCCACGTGGGCGACAGCCGCATCTACCGCTACCGCCAAGGCCTTTCCAAGCTCACCGTCGACCACTCCCTCTCCAAACATGTGATCTCCCGGGCGATCGGGACCAGCCGCGACGTCGAACCTGAAATCTCCATCGCCTCCATCCATCCGGATGACCTCTATCTCCTATGCAGCGACGGCCTGACCGACTACATGAGCGACCACGAGATTGGCAGCTGGCTGAAACAACCCTATACCCTAGACAGGACCGCGCACGCGCTCGTCGAAGGGGCCCTCATCCGCGGCGGGAAGGACAACATCACCCTCATGCTTGTCAAAGTCGCCTCATGAAACACATCTACCTCGACAATAACGCGACGACCGCTATCGACCCGAGGGTCCTCGAAGCCATGCACGCCGACTCCGGCCCCTACAATCCCTCCAGCGTCCACCATTTTGGCCAAATAGCCCGCAAGCTCCTCGGCCAGGCCCGCGCCTCCATCGCCGCCTATTTCCACGTCAAACCGCACGAGCTCCTCTTCACCTCCGGCGCCACCGAATCGCTCAACATGATCCTCCGGGGCTTAGCCCCCACCGGCCACATCATCACCTCCAACATCGAGCACTCCGCCATCTATAACACGCTGCAGCAGCTCCCCCACTTTGAGGTATCCTATCTCCCCGCCGGCCTGCGCGGCGCCGTCCAGCCCGAGGCGATTGCCGCCGCCATAAAACCGCACACCCGCCTCATCATCCTCACCGCCGCCAACAGTGAGACCGGCGTCAAGATCGACCTCGAGGCCATCGCCGCCCTTGCGCTCCGCCACAAGGTTCCCTTCGTCGTCGACGCGGTGGCGCTGCTCGGCAAGGAGGAGTTTCAGATTCCCGCAGGCGTGTCGGCGATGGTCTTTTCGGGGCACAAGATCCATGCGCCCAAAGGCATTGGGCTCACGTTCCTGCGCGACGGGTTCAAGGTCCGGCCCCTGCTCACCGGCGGCGACCAGGAGTTTTCCAAGCGGGCGGGCACAGAAAATCTCTCAGGAATTTTGGGACTGGCCAAAGCGATCGAGCTGCTCAAAGAGGAGCTCCCGACAGCCGTGGAACGGATGCGTTTTTTGACTGAAAGATTGATCCAGGGAGTGGGGTCGATCGTGATCAACGGCGAAGGAGAGCGGGTCTCCAACACTGTGAATTTGTCCTTTCCGGGAATCTCGGGAGAAGAGCTGCTCATGAACCTCGACCTCGCCGGCATCGCCGTGAGCCACGGCTCTGCCTGCTCCTCGGGGGCGCTGGAGCCTTCAAGGATCTTGATCAACATGGGCATCCCGCATGTTGTGGCCAGATCCTCGATCCGTTTTTCTCTCAGCAGGAATACAACGCAAGAGGAGATCGATCACACCATTCGGGTCGTAAACGAACTCAGGGCGCGGATGATCGCCTAAACACTAAATGATCAGCTCTGGGGCCGTGGTTGCACAAATAAGACCTTCAATCGCTTTAAAGTGTTTGTCATAAGAACAAAGAACACATCCATTTTCAAGAGCCTGAGCAGCAATCCACATGTCATTTGATGGAATAGGATTGCCTTTGCTTTTTAGGGAAGAATAGATTTGGCTGTAAAAATTGGCAGTGTCTGAAGTAATGGAAAATATTCTTACTCTTGACGAACGAATAAATTGTTGTAATTCATCTCGATTTTTTTTCACCCTATTCCCACACTCAAAACCGCCTAATAATTCGCCCAGGACAACGGGACTAATCACCAGAATCTCCGCTTGGCGGACGATTTCGATGATTGAACTTTCCCCTCGTTTAAAAGCAACATAAGCATTCGTATCAATTAGGACGGGTCTCATTACCAAAGCTCCTTGTCAATCTTTTCAAAACTTTGGGTGTTTTCTTCAAAAGTTTTTTTATCTGCGGAAGACCAAGATCCGGCAAGGTGGTCTAAATCATGATAAGTCTGCTTTTCACATGTGAATCCAAGTCCCCTTTCAATCATTGTCAAGACCAATGCATTGACACTTGTGCGCAACCTTTTCGCCTCTCGTTTGAGGAGAACCATCACCTCTGAAGGAACTCCTCTTAAATTAAAATTAGATGCAGTCATTAATCACCTCCTAGTGATGATACCATCATGGTATCACATAGTGGTATTATCCTCAAGCGCACCTAGTCCAGAAGCAGTGCTATTTAAATGTGTAAGCTTTTGATTATAAGTTAGTAACGCTCTTGCAAGGAAATTATTTTCAATCTTCTTGTTCGGTGCTACCCAAGTTTGCACCATGCCAAATTTAGACCCAGAATGTGGTATAATCTTGATCTACTGCCATTTTAAAGACGATGCCTGCCGGGATTAAATATTTCTCGACGAGTTCTGGGATGCCGACCATTAATAGACGGTGCGGATGGAGATCATCTTTTCGCCGAGGAGCGGGGCCTCTTCGACCTCGAGCTCGAACTGGTCGATGCGCAGGGTCTCTCCTTTTTCAGGAGGATGGCCCAGTTTGCGGAGGAAGAGCTCTTCGAGGGTCTCGGCGCCCTCGCTCTCGAGATGGACATGGTACTGCTTGTTGAAGTCGGCGATCTTCATATCGCCGGGGAACTTCCGGTCGACGACGATGTGGTGCATGCGGGGCGTCATCTCTCCAAACGACATCCAGGTGTCGGAACGTCCGAAGACCTCGTCGATCACTTCGTCGAGGGTGAGGACGCCGACAGCGAGGCCGGCGGGATTGAGGACGATGGCGACGCTTTGGTTGTTGCGCTGGAATTGCTTGAGGATTTGGAGGACCGAAGTGGCCTCGGTGATGAACCAAGGGGTTTTGGCGTGGTCGCGCACGCGGTGCTGAGGGCTGAGGCGGAGGAGGTCGCGGGGATAGGCGATGGCGACGATATTTTTTGAGGTGCGGTGGTAGAGGGGCAAAAAGTCGGAATAGTTGGCGATGAGCTGGGCGCGCATGTCCCCGACGGTGGCGTTGCTGGAGATAACCTCGACGCGGTTTAGGGGGAGCATCAGCTCTTTAGCGGTCTTGTTCTTGAGGGAAAATATATTACTGACGATGGTGTCGAACTCATTCCCTTCTTGGACATCTCTTTGCTCGAGGACTTTTTGGAGCTCTTCGCGGGAGAGGTAGACGCCTGTGGTGCCGGAGCTGCCGACGAGGTAGTTGACGCCGCGGCAGAGGAGGTCAAAGAGCCAAATGATAGGCCTGAGGAGGAGCGAGGTGAAGTAGATGATCGGGATGCCCAGCATGGCGACATGTTCGGCATAGCGCCTGCCGGCAAACAGCGGAGCGAGCTCGGCGAAGATGAGGACGAGGAAAACTTGGCTTAAAGGGGCATAGTCGGGGCTGATGCCGATGGAGATGTAGAACTGCCGGGAGAACTCGGACCCGAGCTGCATGGCGGCGTTGACGCCGATGAGGGTGGTGCCGAAGAGCTGGGCGGGATGGTTGAGGAGGTGGCTAAGCCATTTGGCCCTGCGGCTGTTTTGGGAGACGTAAAATTGGAGGCGCACTTTGTTGAACGAGACGCAGGCCATTTCGAGCATGGCGTAAAATCCTTGGACAATGAGGCAGAGGGCGATCATGAGGGCGATGAACTGCCAGGTCATGAAGCCCCCTTAGGAGACTGGGCTTTGAGACGGCGGATGTAGACCCGGCGCACGCGGGTGGCGTCAGAAGCAAGGACGTGGAACAGGAAATCGGGGGTCACATATTTGGTGCCGGCCTTGGGGATGTCGCCAAGCTGCTCGGTTAGCCAGCCGCCGAGTGTCACCATGTTATTTTCACTGTGGAGCGGGATATCGAAAAGCTCCTCAAATTCGGCCAGCTCGAGCTTGCCGCTGGCGATAATGACATCGGAGCTCGACTTGGTGTAGCGGCTCTTTTCATCGCGCCGGTCAACGATCTCTCCGACGACGGTCTCGACGAGGTCTTCGAGGGCGATGATCCCGGAGACCGAGCCATATTCATCGACGACGATGGCGAGCGATTCTTCTTTGTCATAGAGCTGCCCTAGCAAAGCCTTGGCGCCCATCGATTCGGGAACGAAGAAGGGTTTTTTCAAGATGGGCTGCAGGTCGGCAACGTCTTTGATCGCTTCGCGGTGGATGAAAAAGAGGCGGCTCGTCATGATCCCGACAATATTGTCCAAGCTCTCTTTGCAGATTGGGATGCGCGAGCACTCTTGATCGACAAAGAGATGGATCAGCCGCTCTAAAGGCTCCTCTGTGTCAAAGAAGAGCACTTCCTCGCGGGGGCGCATGAGCTCTTTGACGCTTTGATCTTCAAGTTTGAGATACCCCCGGATCAGCTCCGCCTCTTCATGGTTTAAGACGCCGTAATCGCGCGAGGCCTTCAGGGCATGCTGCAGTTCATCGATGGAGATCTCCCGCTCGCGCTGCAGGAAAAAAAAGAGAATACGGGAGATCCGTTGGGTGACGTAGCCGAGGACAAAACGGATGGGGAGGAGGAGTCTTTTGGCGGTGTTCATGATCGGCGCGACGCGATAGGAGATCTGGGCATTATTGGCCAGGCCGATCGACTTAGGGATCACCTCTCCAAAAATCAGGGTGAGGGCTAAGGGAAGGCCGACGTTGAGCGCCCAATGAGACTGATCGCCGAAGATGTTGGAGACGACGTTCTGCACCAAGATATTGACGAGGACGTTGAGCATGAGGATGGTGATCAGGAGGTCGCGGGGGTTGGCGAGGAGCGAAGCGACGAGCTGCTTGCGCTTGTCGCTATCTTGCTTAAAGACCTTGGTCTTCATCGAGGAGAGGGAAAAGAGGGCGGTCTCCGAAGCGGAAAAGAACCCGGAGCAGAGGATCAGGAGAATGAGGAGAGGGATGAATAGGGTTAACAAGTGTTCACCAATCTCGGATTAGGATCGGGCACGCACGCGGGCACGGGCACGAAAGAGGCGCTTTCATGTCACCTTCTTATTTCTAGTTTTTTTCTTTTTTTCTTGTGGCACAACACTTAATTCGGCTTCAATTTCTTCCACTGTAGGCAGACTCGACTTTAGCTCTTTCGGTAGTTTTTCAACCAATTTAACTTCAAATTCTGCTACGCCGATCGGTCGATTGAAATTTCTTAAGACATATTCAACGAACACATTATCCTTAGTTTTGCATAAAATGATACCAATACTTGGCTTATCACCTTCATGTCTGAGAAGATCGTCTACAGCTGAAAGATAAGCGCTCATTTGTCCCGCATCGCGACTATCAAATTCCCTTGCTTTTAGTTCCACAACTACGTAGCAACGCAATTTGAGATGGTAAAACAACAAATCTATAGACAAACCTTTTTTTCCCGCTTTGATGGGATATTGTCGCCCTACAAAGGCAAACCCTTGTCCAAGTTCCACCAAAAATTTTTGCAAGTGTTCCATCAGCTGATTTTCAATGTCTTTTTCCCTAGCATCTTCGCTTAATGTGATAAAATCGATAAGATAGGGATCTTTGAGCGTCTGTTGAACTAAATCAGACTCAGTGGCTGGTAGTGTAGTTTTGAAATTTGTGATCGCTTTTCCTTCTCTTCGATATAGGTTGTTTTCGATCCAAATGGTAAGCATGCTACGGCTCCAGCCATGGGCAGCTGCTTTTTTGGCATACCACAGTCTTTCTTCAAAGTTTTTCAGCTTGTCTAATAGGACAAAATTGTGTCCCCAAGGGATGTTCAGAAATGGTTCTATCGGATCTTCCTGTAATTGTCTAACAGCTGTTAGACAATTTGAATACGCCCGATAGAATGCCCTCATTCTGAAGATGTTAGCTCTTGAAAATCCTTCTATTCTAGTGAATTCTCTCTGGAGGTCTTTAGCTACTCTTTCCAACACCTTGCTGCCCCAACCCTCCTGCTCCTGCTTTTCAACGATTGCCTTGCCAATTTCCCAATATAGCTTAATCAACTCCCTATTAGCTGCTACAACGGCTTTTAATTGGGATGAGTGGATTCGGACCTTCAAAGAGGAAATGAATTTAGCATAACTAGCGGGGGAAACTTCGGTCTTTTTGACAGCTGGAACTGCTTTTTTAGCCATTTTTTCTTCTATTTAGCTTGATGCGTATGCCCGCGTGCGTGCCCGATCTTATCTTTTTCTTTTTGACAGGGACTTGTGAGTGTTTGCTAAGTTCGGGTTTGAATGTCGGGATGGGGTCATGTTTCATCTTTTTTGAAGTAGACTTTCGTTTGTCCTTCGGGAACCACTCCAAGACCTTTCATTAGCGTCATCTGGATCCACTCGGGGTCAGATTGACTGCGGATTTGCAGCTCCAAATCTTCCTTGATTTCCAAAACGCATTGTCTTTTCGCCTCTAGATCATAAAGACGTTCCTTTAATTCGGCAACATCTCGATTTTTTTTCTGGGTGCCGTGGGAATAGAGCACATAGCAGGCTCCTATAAATAGAAATACCCACCACGACCGGGTGACTAGGGCGTCGAAAATCCTCTCTTTCATCCTCATACCTTATCTTTATTTGCTACCACAAATAAAGTCTATTATTTTTAATTACTAAGCAATTGGGAGGGTAATGTTAATTTGCCCCATATATTTCCCCTTTCGATCGGCATAAGAAACTTCGCACGCTTCGGCGGCTTCATAGAAAAGAACTTGGGCAAGGCCCTCGTTCGCATAAATTTTGGCGGGCAATGGGGTCGTGTTGGAAATTTCTAAGGTGACAAACCCCTCCCATTCGGGCTCAAAGGGGGTCACGTTCACGATGATGCCGCAGCGGGCATAGGTGGATTTGCCGACGCAGAGAGTCAGAACATTTCTCGGGATGCGGAAGTACTCGACGCTGCGCGCTAGAGCAAACGAATTGGGCGGGATGATGCAGTAGTCTCCTTCGATATCGACAAAAGCATTGGAATTGAAGTTTTTGGGGTCGATGATCGAATTGTTGATATTGGTGAAGACTTTAAATTCACGGGCAACCCGTAGGTCGTATCCATAGCTCGAAAGTCCGTAGCTGATGATTTTTTCTCCGTCAACATGCCTCACTTGTCCCTCGACAAAGGGTTCGATCATCCCGTGTGTTTTTGCCATCTGTCTGATCCAGCGGTCCGATTGCAGCGCCATAGTACCTCTCATTTTATTTATCATAGGTATAGCGCGTGAAATCGATTTCTTGCTACAGTTTTCAACAAGGCTAGATCAAAAACTTTTTTTTGAGATGACGAAATGCATGAAAATCCGTTTATAGAATCGACGTGGACCAAGCAAGATGAGACGTTTGAGGTCCCGCTCCGCCCGCAATCTTTGGGAGATTTCATGGGGCAAGAGCATATCCGCGAGCGGCTCGACGTGTTCATTCAGGCGGCGCTGCAGCGGAAAGAAGCGCTCGGCCACTGTCTTTTTTATGGACCTCCCGGCCTAGGGAAGACGACGCTGGCCAATATTATTGCGAAAACGATGGGGACGAACCTCACTGTTACATCGGGCCCGGTGATTGAAAAGGCGGGAGATTTGGCGGGCCTTCTCACCAATCTTCAAGACGGCGACATTCTGTTCATCGATGAGATCCACCGGCTGAACCGTTCGATCGAAGAATATCTTTACCCTGCGATGGAAGATTTTGCGCTCGATCTATTAATCGATAGCGGCCCGAGCGCGCGCAGTGTGAAGGTCAACCTAAATCGTTTCACCTTGATCGGCGCCACGACAAGGGCGGGATTGATCAGCAGCCCGATGCGCTCCCGGTTTGGTTTTAGTTGCCGCCTCGACTATTACACTCCCGAGGTCCTGCAAAAAATCATCTTCCGCTCTGCGCACATCTTAGGGATCTCGATTGATGATGCGGGAGCGCTCGAGGTGGCTATGCGCTCGCGGGGCACTCCCCGCATTGCGAACAATCTGCTCCGATTTGTGCGCGATTACGCCCAGATCAAGACTAAGGGCCGCGTTGATCGCGCTACAGCGGAAAAAGCGCTCGAGATGCTCGCCATCGACCACCGCGGCCTCGATGAGATGGACAAAAAAATTTTAAGGGCCATGATCGAGCACCACAAGGGAGGCCCTGTGGGCCTGAGCACCTTGGCGGTCGCCGTCGGCGAAGAGAGCGACACATTATCGGAAGTTTATGAGCCTTACCTCATCATGCAAGGCTTTTTAAAACGGACCCCGCGGGGACGGGAAGTCACACCCCTAGCTTATCAACACTTAGGACTAAAAATAGGAGACTCTCCATGAAAATTATGAACATTCTAGCCGCCGGCAGCACTCTTGTATTGAGTGCATTCTGCCTGCACGCAATCGAGCCTGCCGTCGAGTTCGATCTATCCCAGCAAGATAAACCCGCTACCGTCAAGGTCCTGCTCGCCAAAAGCGCGCCGGAGGCCTTGGTCGATGTGCGCGGCTCTTATGAAATTTTCGATCCGGCGACGAACTTGGGGATTTTTGTTGGCCGCTTGGGCTCGTTCCACTTTGTCACGCCCACAGACAGCGGGATCAATTGGGGCGACCACAATCTGGGATCCAATCAGCTGCGCATCGTGCCGACCAGTTCTCAAACTACCATCCTCATCAATGGGATCCAATACCGGGGCTGCGTTGAGATCTATAATGTGAACGGCGAGCTGAATGTCATCAATGAGGTGGATGTGGAGAATTATCTCAAATCGACACTGACCCTCCAATTCCCCAAAGAGAAAGACGCGGAAGTCTTGGATGCCGTGGCCATTGTCGCGCGCACTCAGGCCTACTATTACATCGCCCGCAATCCCGGCGTCTTCTGGCATGTGGAAGCGAATAAAGTGGGCTATGAGGGCTACGCCATCGTTCTGCAAAATACCCATGTCGACCGCGCCGTCGAATCGACTCGGCATATGGTGATGACCTATAAAGATACCCCTTTTGCCGCCACATGGACGAAAAATAGCGCAGGAAAAACCGCTACCTTCGCCTCCATCTTCAGAAAGGATGTGCAGACCCCCTCCGGTGTGGCCGCGCCCCTCGCCTTGCGCGACAAAGAGGAGTCTCATTGGACCTACTCTTTGTCCAAGGGGCAGCTCGCCAATCTTGTGAAAACAAGCAAGATGACCAAAATCGACCTGTTTTCCGATAAAGAGAGCTCGAAGGTCTATGCCGTCCGCGTCCATAACGGCAAAGCGTTCCAGGATATCGACTTCTTCCACCTCCAAAACGCTCTCGGCACCGAGAAGCTCAAAAGCAATGAGTTCACCGTAAAGGTCAAGGGTGACCAGATTGTGTTTGACGGCTACGGAGAGGGGCACGGCGTCGGCCTCTGTCTCTACAGCGCGGCAAAGATGTCTGCCAAAGGATTGAAAGCCAAAGACATCCTCACCGCCTTCTTCCCTCATATGCAGCTGCGCAACATGCGCGAGCCGCAAGCGGAAGCGACTAGCCCAGCTGCGGAAGCGGTATCCGCAAATTAAGTGTTCAACGAGGGGGATTGCAAAAGAAATTTTGCAGTCCCTGATCATTATCGCGAGCGCCGCGAAAATGATAAAAATAGTTTTATATAATTCTTCTCCCTTGAACTTTTCTAATCGAAGCGCTATATGGACTTGAAAGAGCGCTTCAACCTCGTGTTTTTTAATGACAAAGTACCCGATACTTCCATTTTTGACCCCGCCAGCCCTCGCGAGAGCAACTATAACATCGAGACAAAAAACCGGATGGGCGCCCTTCAGCTCGGGGCCGACCTGCAGATGAACCCCACCAGACATTGGAATTGGGACGTTTTCGTTAAAGTGGGGCCCCTCCTGAATTATGCGACCGTCAAGGCCTTTCTAGGCGACTTAGGCGATACGGTCACAGTCCGCGACTATGAGAAGACCGT
>JABDEH010000046.1 GCA_013287215.1 Chlamydiota bacterium | reverse complement strand
TACGCTAGCCTCCATCATAATGTTTCAGATTTATCCCATCAGAATGGGATATCGCATTGGAATGGAGCTGTTCTTCTACTATTTCCTGATTTTGTTCCACTTATTGGCATCGATTGAAGCCCTGTTTTGCTTAGTCGTTCTTTTAGCCTTTGCACTGATCATTAAGTTCAGAAGAAGAAGTCCCGCGATTTTATTGGCAATCACTCCTATTTTTCTTCTCAGGAGGCTTCCAGTTTTCTGTGTGATCTACTTATTTATAGGCTTATTCTACAAGGGACTATTGAGCGATATGGGCAAGTATAGGCAGGTGAGAATGGTCTTGGAGGAAACTATCGGTAAGGGAACTATTATTAGGGAACCATTTTGGGGCTTTGTTCCAGGACTGGATTACTATCCTGATGTGATAGACATCTTAAAAAAAGAGGGGGCTGATTTTGAGGTGTCAGGTTATAAAGGAAGTCCCGATTTACCTATTATCAATATTAAATCGTACAAAGCCTTTGAGCATTTTGGCCGCCTCCGCAACGCCGTGCTGCATTTCAATGATGACATGAGTTTATTTTCCATTGAATTGATGGGTCCTGATGACTGGAGTTTTACGATGCGCGAACCCCATCTCACAGATGCAGAACGCGATGCTTTTTTGCATTTGAAAGAGTATTTCCATTCTCAATACTACTTATTGATGGAGAAAGCGGGCTGTGTGAACGATTCAAACGTTTTTTATACGCCATGGGCTGTTAAAATCAGGATGGGTAAGCACAGCGCTCATTTAGCATTCATATTGGGTGAAGAGAGATACCAGGAGGCTAGGAAGAGGGTAGACAAGACACAGGGTACAAAATACAAATATCTGATGCATCAAAACCCGGTCCCTTTTCAGAAATAACGAGGATCATCCAATGGGATTATTCAAAACAATCGCAGCAGGGGCCAAATTTGGGTGCATCGTGTCCACATGCTGAGACAAGTATGCCGGATGGCAGTTTGTTACCCAGGTTGTATTGTGCAGTAACTCCAGTTGGAGATGGGGGAGTTGATCCGCTTACTCAAGAAAACTTGAATAATACCCTGGTTTATGAGACTCTTATTCAAGTATGCTTGAACAGCTCGGTTGTATTTAGAGGCGTATTCAATTAAACTTGAACAAGGAGTGCTCATGCGAAGCGGTCAATATGTTGCTCAACCTACAGGGTATAAAGCGTTTATCCCATCACCTTTACCTCCAAACCCTCCAATAAAAATGGATGGGCCATTGCATCAACTTCTCGCGGATGCCAACATTGCTCTTGGAAGGTTAGACACTATGGGTTATTTGCTCCCAAATATTGATTTTATTATTGCTATGTATGTCCGCAAAGAGGCTCTTCTCAGCTCCCAGATTGAGGGAACTCAGGCTTCCCTAGAGGATATTTTTGAATATGAAAGTCAGAACCCCGTTACAAACGTTCATGATATTCAAGAGGTTGTTAACTATATAAAGGCGTTAAACCATGGGTTGATGAGAATTGAAGAATTCCCTATGAGTATACGCCTCATAAAAGAGATCCATCTTATTCTTCTTTCCAACAATCGCGGACAAGAGAAGATTCCAGGGGAATTTAAACGCTCCCAGAATTGGATCGGACCACCAGGATCAGCTATCAACACCGCAACTTTTGTACCACCGCCCCCTGTCGAGGCTTTACAGGCTATGGGGCAGTTAGAATTATTTTTACATCAAGAAAACGAGTTGCCTGTTTTAATCGCTTGCGCACTCATTCATTATCAATTTGAGACAATCCATCCATTTTTAGACGGCAACGGAAGGTTAGGACGCCTGCTAATTACCTTCTACTTATGCTGGAAAAAAGTCATGCAAAAACCACTTCTCTATTTGAGCTATTTTTTCAAGCTGCATCGTCAGGAATATTATGATAGGCTTAACCTGGTAAGGATGCAGGGCGATTATGAACAGTGGATAGCTTTTTTCCTAAAGGGAATAATTTGGACATCAGGATCAGCACTTGACACGATAAAAAATGTCCTATCAATCGCAGATAAACATAAAAAACTGCTGATTCAGAAAAAGATATCATCCCCATTAGCGATCGCTTTACTTGACTACCTGTTCGTTAAACCGCTTTTATCTGTCCAGGAAATTGCCGATCAATTTCAGACGTCTTATCCGACAGCCCAAACTCTTACTAATCAATTTGTCAACTTGGGAATTTTAAAAGAAGTTACAGGCAGGAAACGAGATCGTCGTTTTCACTACTGGGAATATATGGACTGTCTTTCAGAGGGCACAAATCCATAATAAAGCGCCACCTCGCTCCTTCGGAAGCGAGAGGTGCAGCTTTTAGAAAGTTAAGGATAATAAGATGGGATTATTTAAAACAATCGCAGAAGGGGGTCAAATTTGGGCTCATCGCGTCCGCATGCTCAGACAAGTATGCCGAGTGGCGATTATCGTCTCCCTGGTCTTAGGAACAGTGTTTTTGGCTATTCAGATGCTGCGGATTCCATCCGTTTATTATAAAGCCGCTTTCTATTATGGGAAGGCTCACTTTTTAGGGGGGATCGAAAAAGAAGTCGCTGTAAGCAGTGAATTTTGGGCGGAAACGGGCCATCCGAGATATGCAAAAAAAACCATTTTGGTAAAAACAAAGCACCTGGAACGGACCTGCGAGAAACAGCTCGAAACTTTGTGGAAAATCACTTGTGAAAACCTCAATAAGTCCTTCCGCATTACCTTTTCCACCTTCTGCATTACAGTATTTTGCTTTTTACTGAAGGGATGGCGATCAAGAAAGACCCAGCATATCAAAGGGCAGCAAAAGGTAGCCCCATGGAGAGTGGCGTTGCAACTCAAATTGCATGGAAAGGCCTCCCCACTTGCGTTGGGGTCTCTTCCCCTTGTGAAAGGCACTGAAAGCCAGCATATCCTGATTTCAGGGAGCACAGGCAGCGGGAAAAGCAACGCCTATCATCATCTGCTTCCTCAAATGAGGAAAAGTGGGCAGCGGGCCGTCATTGTCGATACAACAGGGGAGTTTGTCGCTAAGTATTTTCGAGAGGGGAAAGACGTTCTCTTGAATCCATTCGATCAGAGAAGCGCCAAGTGGCATCCCTGGTGTGAATGCCACGATTCTTATGACTTCAAATCTTTGGCGCAGAGCTTTATTCCTACGTCGTACAACGAAGAAGACAATTTCTGGAGAAAGGCGGCCCAAGAGGTGTTTTGCTCGCTACTCACTACAAAAGCTGCGGAAGCAAAACCCTCCCAGCTCGTGAAAAGTTTGCTTTACGATCCTCTGCCCTTGCTCAGCGACACCCTAAAAAACACCAAGGCAGCAGCATTTTTAGATACCACTTCTGAAAAAACAGCAGGTTCGATTCGCGCCGTGGCCGTCTCTTTTCTAGAATGCTTAGAAATCCTCGAAGACACACAAGGTCCTTTTTCTATTCGAGATTGGGTCCACCGCGAAGATCAGGATAGCTGGCTGTTCCTAACCTGTACGACAGGTCAACGGGCCTCATTAACGCCCCTGCTCTCAGCCTGGTATTCTATTGCGATGAGAAGCCTTCTTCAAATGGCCCCCAAAATCGACAGAAGGCTTTGGTTCATCGTTGATGAGTTGCCCAGCCTAAATCGTTTAAAAGATCTAGAGGTCTGCCTTGCTGAAAGCCGGAAATTTGGCGGATGCATGCTCTTAGCTGTCCAAAGTCTTGCCCACCTCGAAATGATCTACGGCCGGGATGCTACGCGGATCATCATCGGAAACTGCGCAACTAGAGTAGCCTTTGCCGAGCAGGATCCCGAGATGGCAGCCCGCATCTCCAAGACATTTGGAGAAAAACAGGAAAAGGAATACCAGGAAGGGATATCCTACGGGGCTCATGAAATGCGCGATGGGGTCAATTTATCCTACCAAACGAGGAATTCTGCTGTTATCTCTGCCACAGATATCCAATCTTTAGAAAAATTGCAGGCATTTGTGCGACTTCCCGGCAATCTTCCGATCACAAAGGTTAAGCTCAAATACAAAGAGGTTGAAAATCTCTGCGCGGGATTTATGGAAATACCTAAACAAGCAATTTCTATTTAGCAGCTGAGCAGAATTTAAATTTGCTCTCATTTAGCGGGTTGGTTGGCCGAACGGAAAAGGGATAAAGATTTAAGAAAAGTCTAGGAGACTGTTATACTTGCTATTTTTGCCGGTTGACAACCAACCTAACAAACGGAAAATCAAATACTTGTAATTGTCCAACAGCTGTAGGACAATTGGCCGGTTTAAAATGCGAAACTTTCTACAAGTGGTGATAAAAAGGTGAAAAAATCATCGAAATCCAAAAGAACTAAGTCGGGGAGAGGATAAGAGGCTGTCGTCGATCATTAAGTGGGATTGGCTTTCTTTATCCTTACGAGGGCCTTCGTATTTATTTCTTTTTCTATGTTTAATAACCACACAAAATTTTTTAATTAAATTTTAATTTCACTGGTAACAGATAGGTTTGTTTGATTAAATATCTATGGCTTTGTACAATCTATCGATAAATGGAATTCAAAAATAAATGGATTAGGAAAGAGATATGGAAGTAAAACGCATATTCGATGTCAAAGAAATACTGAACGGAAAAGAGATCATGCACAGAAGGCTTTGGCTATGGTCACTGTTGGTTAGCCCTCTTATTACCGTTCTTTTCTACTTATTCCAGATGTCACGGGAAATTCCTGTAGAGTATCATTTGGCCCACCCCATTACCTTGTTTGCGGTTTGGATTACACTTTTTCTCGTTATGGGTTTCGTCGTATGGTATTGCGCGTACAAAAATTATGGGACCCGTTTGCTCTCTTTCTGTATTTGGTCCACTGCTTTAACATATTTTTTGATGATACCAATGTATGCAGCAATAGGATTGTTCGTGTTCGAACTTGCTCCCACCCCTATAATTGCTTACATATTCGGTCTCATTAATTTATACTTGAACATAAGATTGAGGAAGATCAATCGAAAGATTCTTCAGCACATTATCGAGACTGAGTCACAGGCAAATCAGCGGTTTCTAGACATGGACAACCTTGTAGTTCTCAAAGCAGCCTACAAAGAGGAAATGAAACGCTGGCCTCAGGTATCGCGATACATAAGAAAAGTTTATAAAGACCGAAAAATGGAGCTTGCAACAGGAAAGAGAAGAGTCGATATTACAGTATTGACCAAAAAGGAAATGGGTATAAGAAGGTGTTGGCTTTACTATCTAATGTTTCTACCGACTACAATGGCTCTGTTCTACTTAGTAGCCAGTGTCGGTGCAGCCCTATTAAACCCTCAACTCGCATATCTAGCCGTAGGATTTGTCATTCTAGTTATTGCTTTGCAGTTTCTTCCCGCGTGGATCCTCTATCATTGCGCCTACAATAAACATGGAACCCGATATCTGACTTTCATTCTATGCTGCACTGCCATAGCTCCTCTAGCCTTCATTACCAATATCAACAAAGAGGGGGAGTCGACTCTCCTCGTCCTCCTCATTGCTCTCTTGTTTTTGGCTCCTTGGATGTATTTATGCGTGAGGTTGAGGCAGATCAATAAGCTTCTTCAGGCACACCAAGTTTGTAATTGCCCGGAATTTCATCAGGCTCTTACCCTCATGAATCACAGCTTGAGTTTAGAAGAACTGGACAACGCATTTCACCATATTATCGAAAAATGGCCGCAATGGGAGCGAAATTCGTCCATGAAGTATAAGAAAAAGAAAGAAGAATTTCTCTCATCACCTTAACTCAATGACTCAATGACAGGTAAGCCAATAGTCAAACTAGTGGCTTACCTGTCATTGAGTTACAAGGCGTCGGCTGCAAGATGCGCATCTACGTCGACTACCACCGGGGCTACTCCTATGAGGGTCAGTTCTTCAACGAGCGCATCACCTACGGCGAGGTTGGTATTTCCTGGGGCTTCCAAAAAATATTCTTATAATTTCGCCTTTGTATTGAGATCCATCTAGTGGAGCCACTCATTTAACCTGTGGAGGGTTTGCTCCGGCGCCCCCCTTTTGTGCAAGGTCGCGATGAGATTGCTCTTCTCCGTTGCTTTGAGATGGATAAACCAATCCTTTAATGCCTTCTGTTCTGCATCCGTATAAGCGGCGTAGCCCATGATGAGTTTGGAGATCGCATTCAATTGATTGACTTCATTGACGCTTCCCATGTCTCCTACGGGCGTGCAATAGTCTTTAGGCTGTTGCTCGTGGTCCTCCGGTAAGGAGATGATCCGCAGTTGGTCCTTAATGAGTTCTCGATGCGGTTCGATGTCGCGCATGAGCTTCTCGGCATCAAGTTGGGTGATTAAGTAGGCGCCGATTTTCCCTTCTTTGGTTTTATAGAGGAATTGGAGGCCCAATGCTTTTCCCGGGGATCTCCCAAGGTCCATGATTGCATTAAAGGATTGAGTGAACATGAGGCCCGGGGGAATGCCGCAATTTTTAAAATAGGCGCTGACGGGAAATGCGGGGTTGTCTTCATATAACCCATATAAATTAATAAAGCCCCCGTAAATCCCCTTAGTGAAGGTTGACCTGTTGAGGTTGAGATAGGGTGGTTCATACAAGTCATACTTTTCTCCCTTGCGCCCTTTTCCTTCCAGGGTCGTGCGGCCCTCTTGCTGCTGCGTTGTTTCCGTTTGTTGCTGTTGTTGCTGCTGCTGCTCGATTTCGGAGGTTTGGCCCTCATTGCCGCTTTTGCTTTTAGGGACGCTTGCCTCTAAATATTTCTTGGTCTTCTCGTCTTCCGCTGCAAGGTTAAGTTTTTGTTTTTCGATGTCGCTTCTTGCCATCGGCAAGCTCTCTTTAACTCCGGTCAGCCATGTTTTGAAGGCGGGGGTTTTTGCTGAGTCCTCGGGGGGGAGATTCTTGGTCAGCGTTTCGTCGATTTTGACGAGTGCCTCCTCATACTTCGACTCCAGAAATTTTGTGATATCTTCTTGTTGGGTCGGCATATAATCGGATTTAAATTGCATCACTTTGGGCCGTATGTAGAGCTCTTTGACGGCATTGAAGGTTTCTGCGCTCAGCTGCAGCACAGCTTCCATGGGGAGTCGTTCGATCTTGCCGATGTCCATGGGCTTCAGTAACGCATCCGCCACCCCCATGCGCAAGGCTGCTTCGGGACGCGCAGTAGCTGCCTTGAAATTTTGAAGAGCGTTGGCCTTAATCCCCTGCACTTGGACGTCCCGCACGACATGGCCGACCTGTAATGCTCCTGCGGGGTTTTGATTGGCTTTGATGGCGGCGGCGTGCAAGTTTTGAATGAAAATTTTGGCGTCCTGCCCCTTCCCAAGCCCCCGAAGGCGCCAAATGGCCTGATCAAATTCATCCGGCGTAGTCGTGGGGCCTATAATAAGCGCCCCATAGCCGCTGGGGATCTTAAAGTCGGTTCCGCGGGTGTCGGCAGGGGCAAAGTAGTAAAGGACCCGGTCGTCATGGATATCCTTAGCATTTAAAACTTTGTCGAAGAGGCGGGGCTGCTCGCCTGCTCCCGGAAGCCAAAGGTAGGCTTTTCTGTCCGGACGAATGAAGATATATTCGCGGTTAGCCCCCTCCGGCGTCGCACGGAAGTGTTTAATGAGCTCTTCTGTGGGCATGCTTGTCGCATACCCTTGGTTGATGATCGCTTTGCATTTGGGGTCTTTGGTCAGGGCGGTCATCTGATCCTTAAGATCGCCAAATGGGGTGACTTCCTCCTCGAAACCTTTGCCCATCATGGATAGGCACGCTAGTGTTTCTCCGGTGACATTTTTAGCGATGTTCTTAGGATCGCTGGACAAGCGCGGGGGAAGGGAGTAGAGGTTCAATGATCCTGAGGCGCCGGAAAGGAGGCCTGCGGTATCTTGCACCGGGCAGGTGATTTGGGAGCGGTAAATTTGAATGAGGGCTTGATCTTGCATGACAAAGCGCAAGAAGGCGATCCGGTCCAAATATCTCCCCGGTGTTTTATCATTGAGCGTCTTGTAAATTGCATCCAGAGACTTATCCCCGTTCGGATCTATATTTTTGAGCAGTTTAGCGCAAAGGGATTGCTCCCCCTTTTCTGCGGCGTCCTTTCGGATCGCGGAGATTTGCGACTCGAAGAATTTTTGAGGAGGGACCTCTCTGCTGTAGGCAAGTAAGTGATAGCCGATGAGCTCTGCTTCCTGGCCGAACTTTGTGTTGGGCTTTTCTACCTGATCTTTGAGAGGGACCACGTTTAGACAAACATCCTCAGCTTTTTGAAAGTTGTAATCTTTCCCTGCCTGTTTGCGAGCAAGGGTATGTACGGTCTTTGTCATCCAGTGGCGCAGGGCCCCGAGGGTCACAAACGGCCTCAGAGCCCCCTCTGACGCAGCTTGAGCTGGCCACGGGCCCATTCCTGCGGGAAGAACGTCCGCCTTAATGTCCGAGAGGTAGTTTCCGAAGCTTTCCGGGTCAAATTTATTCAGCAGCTCCTCTGTCCAGCCGTGCGCGCGTAAATAGCTTTTTTCTGCGAGGATTTCGATCGCGATCTGTTTGAGGGCCGCTTGGATCTTCGCGGGGTCCCAGGTCGAAAGACTGTCCTCGATCATCGCTTGTTTGAGCGCTTGGACTTCCGCATTGCCGCTTGAGAAAATCGTTCTAAAAATGGCTTCTCCGGCGTCGAAAGCGGCGGGATCGATGGGGCTAGATTTACCGTCCGAAAAATTCTTCTCGGAGCTGATATTGTAGATATCGTCGATCTCATCCGCGACCAGCCGGGTATCGGGAGCGTAGAAAAGGGCATGGATTTTTTTTAGCCACTGCAGCTGCTCGAAGGTTTGGACCATGTCCTTGTAAAGGGCTTCATACGCTTGTTTGTTCTCAGCGGGGACTTTTCCATCTTTATCTTTCATCTTGAGATAGGAAGCGTACTGCTGGCTTTGCACATTATGGATTTCTATGATCTTGTTTCTCAGGGCTGCGATCCTGTCCACAGTGGTCATGACGTATCTTCCGGAGTGTTTGGCAAAGAGCAGGCTATAATACTCTTCCGCAAGGGTCTGCGGCAGGGTCGAGGAGGCCCTGCCGAAATTGAAAATATAGGCTTTTTTATCCATGTCCTTACGGCTCTGCTCAAGCAGAGTTTCTGTAAAGATCATGACGGGAAATACGCCCCGGCTGATCAAAATGCGGGCAACGCAGGGGAAGATCACCGACGATTTGCCGAGGCCCATTCTGAATTCTTCTACGGCGTTCGGATCGTCTAAGATAATTTCAATTTTTTCGAGTTGTCCGGGTGTGAAGACGATCTTTTGACGCCATTCGCGCACTAAATAGGGGAGGGTTTGCCCCTGATCGATCAGGTCCCCTGTTTCGCCCGAGACTGTTTGTTTCCTCTCCGTTAATTGTGTGATCCTATCGTCCAGGAGTTTTCCCTTTTTCTCGAGCTCACGGATGCGCAGGGTGAGCTGCTTTTCTTTTGACATCAAGCCGCCCCTTTCGTCTGGGGCGCTGAGTTTTTGGTCGATCTCCTCGATTTGGGCCACTGCCGTCTTCAGCGTCTCTAAGGCACTAGCTTTCTCTTCTTCAGCAATCCTTTGAAGCTCCATATTTCTAGCGAGTTTGACTGCCTCATCGGGGAGGCCGACATGTACTTGAGCCATGAATTCTTTGCGCTCATCCTCAGTCACTTCTGCTTCAAGTTTTTGCTCGAGCAGTGCTTCACCTTCTGTTATTTTTTTTTCGATCGCCTTATTTTGGAGGACCAACGCGCCTCTTTGGATTTTTAAAGCCTCTCTATCGGGAGTGTTTCTCAACTTTTCTGCGGCCGCGTCATGCTGGTGAAGGCTTGCCTTGAGTTCTTTCTCAACCTCTGTTTTACTTGCCTTCAACTGATTCGTTTTATCCTCAAGGACCGCGAGGAGTTTCGGTTGATAGTCCTCCTTAGAATAGCGCTTGTGGTTTTCCCCGCTTTTGATCTTGTCCGTAATGGATGCCGAGACGACCTTCCATTCGATGTCGAGGGTTTGGAGGTTGTCTTCGAGGTTCTTGGCCGCAGCATTCCGGGCCGGGGTTTGCGGCAATCCCCTTACCCTTTGCAGCTGTTTAACGATCTCTCGCCTCTGTTTTGCAAGGTCCCGCAGCGAAGGGACCTCCTCGAGGGCTTTTTCTTTTTGCTGCAGTTCTGTCGCAGTGAAAAGATAATCGGCAGCCATCTTTAGGACATCGCGGGGAAGTGAAGCGCCGTTTTCACAAAGGTCCACGATGGCGTTGAGGCGGTCGAGGGAAGTAAATTGCTCCACATCCCGAAAGGTGTCCTGCAGTCCAAATGCCGCGGCATGGGGAGCGAACGCCTCAATCAGATCGGTTGCGCCTTTCTCGACATTTTCCCTTAGAATGTCAATGTTAACCTCGAGTTCCCGCTGAAAAGCATCTACTCTGCGTTCGTTGATGAAACCTTGGCCCGCATCAAGGGTTGCTATTTTCTTTTTGGCATCTGCCTCGAGTCCGAGCTTTGTTCTTTCATTATCAAAGTTAGTTAAGGGACCAGTTACGGGATCCGGCGAGTCGGTAAAGAATTCTTGCGCGGTTTTGTTCCGTGTCTCTATCGACTCTATTTGCTCGGTTTTTTTGTATGTTCCCAACTCATCTCTGAGTTTCTTAAATCCACTGAGTGGCTCTGCCTGCTCGAACTGCCTGGGGTGGGGAAGTTTGTCGATCCGATTCGCTTTTTTTAGAGCGGCTGCAGCATAAAGCAGCTGCTCCCCGATCTCTTTAGAACTCTTCATCTCTAGGGGTTCCTGACGCTTCCCATCTCCCTTTTTGTAAATTTTTGCATAGGCAGCTTGCCACGCTTCATGATACCGAGGATTTTCCCTGAAAACTGCGGCAAGGCGGGTGAGCTCCGTATCTGTCGGCAGCCGAAGGCCCTTGCTCAAACAATCTGTATATAATAGCCCGCCCCTGGGGTCCAAGGTGATCGGTTTATAGAGGCGCGGAGCGGGTTGAAGTTTGCTCTCTGTTTCTATCTTGGCGATCGCCGTTTTTAAACCTGCAAAATGCTTCCCTGCAATTTCCTCGAGACCGGGGGCCTCAGATGCGCTAGGGACAGGCATAGCCGGGGGGCCTGCCAAGGAGAGCGCCGGAGGAAGGAGCTCTACCGCGCCCGGGAATTTCTTTTGTTCATTTCCGCTGAGCAAAGTGGTGATGGGTTCAATGCAGGCCAGTTCTAGCTGCCCCTTTGCCCGGGTATGTTTCGTTTGGCGCAGCGCGTCATAAATCCCGAGGATT
>JABDEH010000045.1 GCA_013287215.1 Chlamydiota bacterium | reverse complement strand
TCCGTCGGGATCGCGCGGAATGAGGAGATCATGAACGCAGAGATCTGCTGGAAAATATACCCGGCCAAAAAAATGGTCGTTGTGATGGAGACGACGAACGTAAACGCAGCGGGGAAGTCCTGAGACTTGGCGACTTGTCCCTTTTTGCGCGCGTCCTTGAGTTTCTTCGGGGTCGCCTTTTCTGTCTTTTCAGCCATAGTTGCTCATTCTCGTATTAATTTTCCCTAGGGGAAATTAATACGAGATGTATTTTTTTTCTCAGCCCTTTTTGATCGGTATAGCAAAAATTTCAAATTCAATCCTCATATAAAATAGAGGGATGATCCAAAAATTAAGCAAATTGGTAAAGAGTAATATCCAAGCCGCCGCTGTTGAGAGCGTAGGTGCGTTTCGGAGCCATCCCCATCGCGCGGACGATCTCCTCATCCACGCCTAGAATATAGGCTGTCCGATTTTTTAGGAAGCGCGCAAGTGCCGTGAAGAGCTCCGCGGAGACGCTGAGCCGGATTCCATAGGGAGGATTTGTCACGACTAAGGTCGGATTAATCGCAGGATAATAGGAGCGGATGTCCTTACGGACCACTTCGATGCCTTCAAATCCTGCATTTTTGAGGTGGGCGAGGGCCAGCTCGACAGCTTGAGGATCTTTATCCGCGCCCATGATGATTCCTTTTTTAAGCGGGATGCGGCGGCTGTTGGCCTCAGCTTTCACCTTGTTCCAGGCAGTCTCGGAAAACTCGGGAAGATTGACAAAGCCCCAATGCTTTCGAAAAAATCCCGGCGGGGTGTGGGTAGCGATCATCGCCGCCTCCATCAAAAAGGTTCCTGAGCCGCAAAACGGGTCGCAAAGGATCTCATCCGATGAGTAGTGGGCGATACGGAGAATGGCGGCGGCCAGCGACTCCTGGATCGGCGCTTCGGTGGATGCGGTGCGCCAGCCGCGCTTAAAAAGCGGAGCTCCCGAAGTGTCGAGGCTGATCGTCGCCTTCTCCTCGTGGATAAATAGATTGAGCTGCACATCGGGATCCTGTGTCTCGACCGAGGGGCGCTCGCCGCATTTCTCCCGAAAAAGGTCGCAGATGCCGTCTTTGAGCACGAGGGAGGCGTAGAGGCTGTTGCGGAGCAGCGGATGGGAGACGTTGGAATCGATGGCGAACGTTTTTTTGAGGTTCATGTACTGCTGCCAAGGGATCCTTTTGGCATTTTCGTAGAGGTCTTCTTTATTTCTGCAGGCGAACTGCTTGAGGGGGTAGAGGACGCGGGTGGCGAGGCGCGAGCAGTAATTGATCTTGTAGACGTACTCCATCTCTTGGGGGACATAGACGCCGCGGAAGCTCTTGCGCGCATTGGGGATCCCGAGCTCTTTGAGTTCATCGACCAGCAGCTGCTCAATCCCCGTAGGACAAGTAACAAAAATCATAAGTGTTTTACCATTCTAAGTTAATCAGCAGATCTCAACGCAAAGGCGCAGAGACGCAAAGACGCAAAGGAGGATTCCTGATTTTGGAGTGTGTAAATCGCACTCCAAAATGGGAAGAAATCTTTCTCTCTTCCCGCGTCTTTGCGTCTCCGCGTCTTGCGTTGAACTGTTGTACCACTCCAAGTTGTTTAGTTGTGAAAGAAGAGGACTACATCCCCATCTTTGACGATGTACTCTTTTCCTTCGGAGCGCGCTTTTCCGGCCTCTTTGGCCCCCACCCTGCCTTTGTAGTGCATCATCGCCTCGAAGGGGACAACTTCGGCGCGGATAAATCCTTTTTGGATGTCGGTGTGGATCTTGCCTGCAGCTTCTTGAGCGTTGGTCCCTTTTTTGATCGTCCAGGCCCGTGTTTCAATTTCTCCGGTCGTGATGTAGGTGATCAAGTCAAGCGTGTTGAAAGCGGCTTTGATCAGGCGGTCTAAGCCTGTTTCCTCGAGGCCTAGGGTTTGGAGGAATTCTCTGGCCTCTGCAGGCTCGAGCTGCGCCACTTCTTCCTCGAGCTTGGCGCAGATCGGGATCACCTGATTGCCCTCTTTTTCCGCGTAGGCGCGCACTTTTGCGACATACTCGTTCTCCATGGAGGGAAGATCATTTTCAGACACATTGGCCGCGTAAAGAACTTTTTTGTCCGTGAGGAACGGATAGGCAGTGAGATGTTCTCTTTCTTCGGCGGTCAAGCTGAGTGTGCGCAGCGCCTTACTCTCGTTGAGGTGGGCGGCCGCCTTTTGGAGCGTTTCAAAGAGCGGGACGAGCTCTTTTTTCGCTTTGATCTGTTTTTCAAGTTTTTTGACGATGTTGTCGACCATCTGCAGATCGGAGAGGATCAGTTCCAGATTGATCACTTCAATGTCGGCGATTGGATCGACCTTGCCGGCAACGTGGATCACGTCGTCGTTCCGAAAGCAGCGGACGACGTGGACGATCGCGTCGGTCTCGCGGATGTTGGTCAAAAACTGGTTTCCTAAGCCTTCACCCTGCGAGGCGCCCTTGACAAGGCCGGCGATGTCGACGAAGGTCATCGTCGCAGGAATGATTTTTTTACTATGGGACATATCAGAAAGCGCTTGCAGGCGGGGATCGTCGACATCGACGATGCCCACATTGGGGTCAATGGTGCAAAACGGGTAATTTGCGGCAGCTGCCGCTTTGCGGGTCAGCGCATTGAAGAGCGTCGATTTGCCTACATTGGGAAGACCTACAATACCGCACGATAAACCAGCCATCACGAACCTTGAGAAAATATTTTAGAACGAGGGACCCAAACGGGCCATTTACCGGGTAGGATATCACAGGAGAGGAATACGGTTCAAGGCTTCTACAAGAATACAATCTCAGTAGGCTGGTGGGAAAAAGGTCCAGAAGCAGTGATATGGAGGGTGCACCCTTGAATTCTTGCGGTGTCGGGAGCGCCCTCGATGCTGACCGCATACGTTCCGTCAGGTGGGAGACAGAGGCCTTTTAAAGAAATTTCTGCCGCCGCCGTTGTGTAGATCGAGAAGGGGCGTCCGAGCAAAAGATGCACTGTGGCCAAATCACCGGCCAGCAAGGCCTTTCGTATGGCGCCTGAGGAAACCTCGAGAAATTTATCGATGTATTCTGCATCGAAGCTCAATGTCTTGCCCAGCGCTTCGACCTTGTCCTGGACACCGAGCTGACGGTTGCCAAGCGCCGAGCCTTTGCCCAAAATGAGATGGGTGAAACAGAGATGTTCCTTAAGGTTTTTCAAGAAATGATCATACGATTCTGCGGCCAACTCTTTCGTAAAGGGAAGGAAGATCACGAGATCGACGCCCGCTTGTTCCAAAAGGCGCAGTTTGTGCTCCGGCGTGCAGAGAAGGGGAGCGGGACTTTCGCTTTTAAGGATCTCGGAAGGATGGTTGCTGAAGGTGAGCACGGCAGTCGGCAGGCCTGTCTTTTTGAGGGCACTGATCAGGTACTGGTGCCCACGGTGGAACCCGTCGAAATTACCGATGGTCAAGGCATAGGGAAGTTTATCTAGTGAACGTACGATTCTCATTTAGAGGCCTCTCAAATGGGGTGCGATGGCATAGGGCGGCGCAAAGAGAAGATTGCCGTCGATGCACTCGCTTAACACATAGGGGCCGCTGCGTGTTCGGGTGAGGTCGCTGAGGTAGGCGCCGCAGGTCAGTTGTGCGCCGAGCTCGTGGGCGATAGAGCGGATGTAGGTCCCTTTACTGCACGAGACGTGGAGAGTGAGGCGGGGATAGTCATAGGAGATGAGCTCGGTGCGCATCGTGACGGAGACGGGCGCTCGCTCGATTGAAATCCCTTTGCGGGCGAGTTCATAGAGGCGTGTCCCGTCCACTTTTTTCGCGGAAAACATCGGAGGTGTTTGCAGGAGGGTCCCTTGGAAAGAGAGCAGCGCGGTTTGCACTTCCTCTAGAGTGGGAATGTAGGGAGATTCGGAGACGACCGTTCCTTCGCTATCATAGCTGTCGGTGGCAACACCTAAGGTTAATATGGCGAGATATTCTTTATCCTGATTGAGAAACTGGTCCGATTTGCGGGTGAAATTTTTTCCGATGAGGAGGACCATGACGCCCTGGGCGAAAGGGTCGAGCGTGCCGGCGTGTCCAATTTTTTGGACGCCGGATAATCTGCGCAAGGCGGAGACTAGGCTGAACGATGTTTTTCCCTTAGGTTTATTAACTAGGAGCAGTCCTTCGATCATAACCTATACTTAGTCGTGAGGCGATATCTTTCTCGTCTTCTCTTCTTCGTGGATCTTGTTCAAGAGAGAGTCGATTTTGATCAGCTCATCGACCGAGGAGTCGAGCTTAAAGACAAGATTGGGAAAATAGCGCATGGTCACCTTTTTGGAAGCATGGACGGCGATAAACCCGGCGGCCGATTGAAGGGCGGCGAGCGTTTCATTTTTTTCTGCGTCGGAACCGATCACGCTGATATGCACTTTTGCGCTGTGGAGGTCGCTCGAAATGTCGACAGCGGTCACCGTCAAAAAGCGGTGGATATGGGGATTGCGCACTTCGCGCGTGATCACCTCAGAAATGACTTCCTTTAACAAGGAATTGAGCCGTTGGATTCTTTGCTTCATAGCTCCTGCTGGAGGTAGGTGATCTCATAGGCTTGGATGATATCTCCTTCCTTGAAGTCGCTGAAGTTTTCGAGTAAAATTCCGCACTCATAGCCTTTAGAGACCTCTCGGACATCCTCTTTGACCCGCTTGAGTGAATGGATCGCGCCTTTCCAGATCACTTTGTTGTCGCGCAGGACGCGGACCAGATGGCTCCGCTTGATGTTCCCATCGGTGACTTGGCAGCCGGCGATCGCGCCCAGTTGGGAAGATTTAAAGACCGCTTTGACGAGCGCGGTCCCGGTATCGTTCTCTTGAGGAATTTTATCCAAGAGGGAGAGCATGACCGCTTTGACGTCGTCGACGACGTGGTAAATGATGTCGTGCAGTTTCACGATCACTTTTGTGGAGCGGATCAGGTCCTCGGCCCGGCTTTCGATCTTGGTGTGGAAGCCGATGATGGTCGCTTTGGAAGCGGCGGCCAATTGGATATCCGACTCGGAAATTTCCCCCACATCCGCAGATAAAATATTGAGTTCCACCTTGGCAGAATGAATTTTGAGAAGCGAGGTTTTTAAAGCTTCCAAAGAGCCTTGGACGTCGGCACGCAGAATCAGGTTCAGGGTCTTTTTCTCTTTTCTCTCCGCGCTTTGCTGCAGGAGGCTGTCGACGGCGGCCCGTTTTGATTGCTGGAAGGTCGTATATTTATGCCCTTCGGTCCTGCCATGGGAGAGCTCGCGCGCCTCTTTTTCATTTTTCACGCCGATGAAGTCGCTGCCCGCCTCGGGAACATCAGAGAGGCCGGTAATTTTTGCAGGGGTTGAGGGGCCCGCTTCGAGGATTTCTTTGCCGTGCTCGTCGTGCATGGTCTTGACCCGTCCCCAGCTGTTCGCGAGAACCAGGGCGTCTCCTTTGCGGAGCGTTCCGTTTTGCACCAGCACCGTGGCCACAGCGCCTAGTCCTTTATGCATCTCCGATTCGATGACGGCGCCGCGCGCTCGTGTGTTCGGATTAGCGCGGAGTTCTAAAATCTCCGCTTGCAGAGCTAACATCTCGAGGAGTTTCTGAATCCCTTCTTTAGTCGTCGCCGAACAGTTGACCGTGATCGTCGTGCCGCCCCATACCTCGGGAAGGAGGTTGTTGTCGGCGAGCTGGCGGTAGATGTTCTCGGCATTATAATTCGGTTTGTCGCATTTATTGATCGCGACGACGATGGTGACCTGCGCCTGCCGCGCTTGCTCGATGGCTTCTAAAGTTTGCGCCCGAATGCCTTCATCTCCGGCGACCACAATCACGACGATATCGGTCACGTCGGCGCCGCGTGCGCGCATTTCAGAAAATGCTTCGTGGCCCGGAGTATCCAAAATAGTGATCGGACCGACAGGAGTTTGACATTTGAAGGCGCCGATATGCTGTGTGATAGCCCCCGCCTCGCCCCCGGCGATATTTGAAGTGCGGATCGCGTCGATCAGGCTGGTTTTGCCGTGGTCGACGTGGCCCATAAAGGCAATGACGGGAGGACGGAGGACGAGCTCGCCCGGAGGCGTCTCTTGAATTTCCTGTTTGATCGTCTTATCTGTAATTCTTAGCCGTTCTTCTTCGCTGGTGTCGATGACAATCTCGCACTCAAATTCGTGGCCGAGGAGCTGGATGGTCGTTTCATCATCCAAATAATCATTGAGCGTGAGGATGACTCCCTTGCTGAACAAGCTGGCGATCAGCTGAGAGGCTTTCAATTTCATTTCAGAGGCGAGATCTTTGATTGTGATGGGGACGCGCACTTTCAAATGTTTCGGGCGGACCACCACCTCTTCTTGGACACGCGCGCGGAACTTGCTTGGACGTTTACGCCGCCAACCCTCTTCGTTATCCCTTAAGCCTTGGCGGTCGCGGGAGTCAAAAGATCTGCCCACTTCAGGACCTTTGCGCGCGGGTTTGACATCGCGAAAATCTTTAAAGCTTTTGCGGGGCGGCGCTCTCTCTTCTTCGATCGCCGGCGCGTTTGTCAAAACGGGCTTTTTCGCTTCTACAGGCTTAATGTCTTCAAGAACGTAAGATTTTTTTGCCGGAGCTGTAGCAGCAGGTTTTTCTTCCGGAGGTTTACGAGGAGGAGGAGCGTGCCGAACCAGAGTGCCGGGTACATTGCTCACAGCAGGCGCAGCCGCAGGTGCAGTCTGGGCTGCCGGGGCCGGCGCAGGAATAGGAGCAGCAGCAGGAAGCGCCGCTATAGTGACCGCATTTTTTGGCTCTGGCTCACCTAGCTTTTGCTCAGCAAACTCCGTCAAAGGCTCTTTTGCCGTGCGCGCCGGAGGGGCCGGTTTCTTGAGCTTTCCAAGCTGCAGGGCAGCAGCGAGCTGAGTGTTTTTGATGTTGAGCTTTAAATTCTTGGCCAACCGTTACATCCTTTTCTTTCTAATTTCGTCTAAAATCTTGTCCGCCAGGCCTTTAATCTCTGGTATTGCTTCAAGCTGCTCACGGGTCGCATTTAAAAGTTTGCGCGGCGTATCAAAACCGGCGCTGATCAAACTGCCAACAATCAGGGAACTCATACCGGGAATTTTGAGCTCTTCATCCAGCGTCGGATCTTCAGAAGCGGCGATCTCTTTGCGTTGGACCTCCATCAATCGGCGGTAGTCGCTCATTTTCTGCACTTCTAAGTCGACGCCGAGGAGCTGGCCGTTGAGGCGCGCGTTCATTCCCCGTTTTCCCAATGTAGTCGGGTAATCTTCATCTTCAACGACGACAGAGATCATGTTGCCGCTCTCATTGAATTTTTTGATCTGGACTGGGATCAGGGCATTTTGCAAGAGCTGCATCCGATCATCGGAATAAGGAATGATATCGATCTTTTCATTATTCAGCTCGCGGATGATATTTTTCACCCGGGTCCCTCGAACGCCGACACAGGCCCCGACCGGATCGACTTTCGGATCCATGGAGCGGACAGCAAGTTTCGTGCGGTAGCCGGGATCGCGGACGATCTTTTCAATGACGATCGTGCCGTCACCCAGCTCAGGGACCTCTTGTTGGAACAATTGCGCGACGAATTCGGGATGGCTGCGCGACAAGATCACTTCAGCCCCGCCGCTATCCGTATCCCGCACTTCTAAAAGGAGCGCCTGAACGCGGTCTCCGATGTTATATTTTTCTGTCTTGGGGTAGAACCGATCGGGAAGGATCGCTTCGACTTTGCCTAAATCGACAACAAGGGTAGCTCCCCGGATCGTCCGCTTGACGGTCCCCGAGATCAGCTCTTTTAAGCGGTGGCGGTACTCTTCATAAATCACATCCCGCTCCGCTCCGCGCAGCTTTTGCGCAATGACTTGCCGCGCCGTTTGGGCCGCGATGCGCCCAAACTCTTGAGGAGTGACGGTAATATCAACCCATTGCCCAATCTCACAAAAAGGATTTAATACCTTTGCGTCCTCGAGGGTAATCTCCTCTTCGGGAATGGTCACTTTATCGACGACTTCCTTTTGAGCGATGACATCAATATTTCCGGTCTTGGAATTAATGTGGATCGACACATTGATCAGACCTTTAATACTCTTGCGGGCGGCCGCTTTGAGCGATTCTTCAATCGCCCCAATGATGACCTCGCGCTTGATCCCTTTTTCACGCTCTAAATATTCGAAGATGGCAATTAGATCTTTATTCATGAAAATCTCGTTTCCTTACGCTTCCGTTTCTTCAGTTGTTTCCCCGGCTTCTTCGTCTTTGGTCTTTCCTTTTTTTGGCGCGGCCTTCTTTTTGGGGGCGGCGCGCTTCGAGGGCGTCCCTACAACGATGTCGTCGCGATTGTATTTATTTTTATCGACGAGATATTCCTTGATGGAAAGGGCAATTTTTTTATGCTCCGGGTCCAGTTTGATCACTTTCGCAGTGACCGTGTCGCCTTTGTGGACCACGTCTTCAACTTTTCCGAACGGCTGATCGGAGAGCTCCGTGACGTGGACAAGGGCCTCAATGCCATTTTCCAGCTCGACAAAGGCGCCGAACGCAGTGATTTTGGTGACCACGCCAGTCACAACGGAGCCGACCGGAATGGTTTTTTCGATGGTCTCCCAAGGATTGGTGCTGAGCTGTTTGACGCCGAGGGTGATCTTCTTACTCTCTTTGTCTACAGAAAGGACGACAGCGTCCACTTTATCCCCTTTTTTCAGCACTTCTGAAGGGTGGGAGACTTTTTTGATCCAGCTTAAGTCTGAGATGTGGATCAGTCCGTCAATACCCGGCTCGAGTTCGACAAAGGCGCCGTAATTGGTCAAATTGCGGATCTCTGCGGAGACATTGCTGCCCACAGGATATTTTTTCTCCACATCATCCCAAGGATTTTTTTCCGTTTGCTTGATCCCCAGGGAAATTTTCCCCTCTTCCTTCTGGACGCCGAGAACGACAGCTTCCACTTCGTCCCCTTTTTTCACGACTTCGCTCGGATCGGTGACATTCTTGACCCAAGACATTTCAGACACATGGATCAGCCCTTCGATGCCCGGTTCGAGTTCAATGAAGGCGCCGTAAGGCACTAAGTTGACGATCTTGCCGCGGACTCGTGTTCCCGTCGGATATTTCCTTTCGATCTCTTCCCAAGGATTCGACTCTTTCTGTTTCATACCGAGAGCGACCCTTCCCTTGTCTTTGTCGACATGGAGGATGACGACTTCCAGCTCATCGCCGAGGTGGACCATCTCCGAAGGATGCTTGATCCGTTTCCAGGTCATATCGGTGATATGGAGAAGGCCATCGATTCCGTCGAGGTCGAGGAAGACGCCGAAGTCAGTAATATTTTTAACAATCCCGCGGCGCACTTCGCCTTCGTGGATATTTTCGAGCATCTCCGCTTTGCGATAGACCCTTTCTTCTTCTAGAAGTTCTCTGCGGGAGACGACGATGTTTTTGCGATCGGTATTGATCTTGAGGATTTTGAAGTCATAGGTGTGGTCGAGGTATTCATCCAGATTTTTAATCCGCTTGTTGTCGATCTGGGAGCCGGGGAGGAAGGCTTCCATGCCGATATCGACCATGAGGCCGCCTTTCACCTTGCGGATGACTTTCCCTTTGACGATCGAGCCCTCTTTGCAGTAGTTAACGATATATTCCCACTGCTTCAAGCGGCGTGCCTTCTCTCTGGAAAGGACGATCTGTCCGTCTTCGCCTTCGGTCTGGTCGAGGAACACCTCGACTTCATTCCCTAAGACGACTTCATCGGGCTCTGTAAATTCAGCAATTGGCACAAGTCCTTCAGACTTAAGGCCGACATCGATGACAACAAAATCTTTAGTCAGCTCTACAATGCGACCTTTGAGGAGATGTCCCATCAGCATGGAGGAAACAGCGCCTTCTCCGGCGTTTTCTTCCTTTTTATTCAATAATTTTCTAAATTGTTTGGCATCTTCTTCATGGTAGCCGACGTCGTCAATGACTTTGCTGTCGGTCCATTCGTGTTTAAGGTTTTTGGACATGTTATAGGAACTCCTCTGTTTAAGAGAACAGACTAACAAAACATAAATAATAAAATCAATGGGGAACATTTGGGGAGGATTGGATAGGAGGTGAAAGGTTTATTTTAAAGTTCTAGAAATGTGCCTCTAGGCATCTGTCGGGACAAGGTGCCCTTGTCCCCGCGACCCCTTGAGCCTCACCTCGCTTTGCCAAATCGTGTGCTCGCCGGAGAGGCGTGCGCAGCACAGCCCCTCCCTAAGCGCTGGCCGCGCTCGGCTGCGCTACGATTTTGCTGTGCGATCTGAGGCCATCGGCTGCTCTCCGCGCTCAATTCCCGCCGGACTTCGTCTCGAGGCGGGTCCCTTTTCGCGTCGGCTCGCAGGGCTGTTCTTGAAAATGCTTTAACAATCTGAATAATACAACAACCTTTGTTTGTGTAAAATATATTTTAGTAGTTGAGTAAAAGCTTGTTATAGTGTAAAACAACATGTATAAAACAAATAAAATGATAGGATATGTCAATAAGTAGTTCTTCTAGCCAACAGGATTTGTTGAGGATACCTCGAGATATCTCAGCGGTCCTTGTCAAATTGGATCAGCTCGCCCTTGCCAAAGGAAAGTCTCTCGCAGAAATCGAAGAGGGCAAAGAAACAGTTTGCAGTCTGGCTTTACAAATTTTGACAAGCCCTTCTGATCCGGCAAGCCGAGGAGAGGTATTTACGGCGTTACAACACTCACTCAGGCAGTTCGAACTTTCTCTTGATCAGAAATGGCGATTGTATTCAGCCCTAGCAAAAACTCCTCTCAGCCATGCTCAGGCCGATCAATTGGATAAACGGGATATCAATTTCGAGGAATTTTCAGACACCTATACCCTTGAATTTAAAGATGGCTCGATGAGAATCTCAGGAGCGGAACTCTCTACGCTTGGCAAATTTTTTACTTTTGTCAATGGATTTAGCGAGGCCGCAAGTAAAAAAATCGTATTGAATGATTTGGAAGTGCAGCAGTTTGTTTACTTCAGAAAATACATGAGTGGTGCCTGTCCGTACGATCTCAGTTGTCCTGATATTTGGTGGGCAGTGAAGACCCTGGCTGAGCGTTTCATTCCACAAGACGCGCGTGCATTGAAGTCTTTGGTCGATAGCTTAATTCTGCGAAACTCGGGTGCGGTGACGACCCTGACTGATCACATCATGCTGCTAGACTTGGGTAAAGATTTCCCGCCTTACCCGCGCTTTAAAAGCGTAGATGATGCGGTGCAGTTTGTTTTGGACCACCATTTGTCGAAGTTAGACCTCTCCCAATTTGGAAACGAAATATCCGATAGTAATATAGATGCTATAGGTTCCCTGATAGAACGGAATGATGCGCTTTTATCTCATCTTAAAAAACTTGTGGTTGACTCTCGCCTGACAACGACTGCCGGACTATCCAGGCTGCCTGCCAATATTATTAAGCAAAACCTTTGTTCCCACTC
>JABDEH010000044.1 GCA_013287215.1 Chlamydiota bacterium | reverse complement strand
TCTCGGGCAGCAATATAAGCAGCAGCGTTGTGACCTTAGGAACGAGCGGAGAGGTGGCCGGCATGGAAATTGTAGGACAGAACGTGGGAGGGGGGGTCTCGTTTGATTCCCTAGTGTCTGCAAATTCGGTATCCATCTTGAGTAATCGCATCTCCATCACCAGCGGCGCGGTGCAAGCATCGAACGGTATTCTTGGGCTGTCGATTCAACCGCTTGCCGCAATCATTTCTGATAATCAAATCTCTGTATCGTCTGGCGCTTCAATTGGGATTACTCTCCAAGGGGTCGGGAGCATTGACACAACGATCTCGAATAACCAAATTTCAGGGATCACATCATCGGGGAATAATTCCGCCCAGGCGATTATTTTAAGCGGGAACGCAGATGTGACTGCAACGATCTCAAACAACCAAATTTCGGGCGTTATCTCGGAAGCCTCTGCTGGCGGAGTCGCTGAGGGGATTACTGTCGCTACCACTACCGGCAACATCAATGCAACGATCTTAAATAATCAACTCTCAACGATTACATCTGTGAATAATATCGTAAATGGAATCCATGTACAAGGCAGTGGAAGCGGAACTCTCACTACAACGGTCGAAAACAACGCGCTTACAGGCATCTCCGCTCCAGGCACCACGCAAAGTGCTACCGGAATTTTCATCGACCCCAGCTTCAGCCCGTGCTTCGGTACCATTTCCAATAATCAATTGTCAACGATTGTAGGCGGTGCTTTGGCTGCAGGGATCCAGTCCAGTGTTGGCGCAGGAGGAGACAACGTGACCTCCAACAACCAAGTCTCCAATCTTACGACCACAGGACAAGCATTCGGGATCTTCTTAGGAAATGGAACCAGCGGAACGTGTTCCATTGTAAACAATCAAGTCTCCAATCTCTCAGGTCCGGAGGGCTTCGGTATCGGTGCAGGCAATGATACCGGCAGTGCGAGCTATTCTATTGCAGAAAATCAAGTCACAAATGTGTCCGCTGCAGGGGGATTTGGTATCGATGTATCCAATTTCTCCCATGGTAACCTCACATTTTCGATCACAAACAATCAAACATCCCTGACGAGCACCGGAATTGAAGTGGACACCTCTGCAGGGGGCACGACATGCTTACTCCTAATTGGTAATACCTCCTCTAATCCTATTGACTTAACCAATACGGGCGGTACATTTAATTTAGGCGCAAATATAGACAACGTTCCCATGCCTACCATTGGCGCGGGAATTACCTTAAACCCCGGCTGCCCTTAGGATTTAGGCGACCGTCACTTCTTTGCAAAGGAGCACATCTTGGATGGCGTGAAGAAGCTCAACACCTTCCTTCATCGGCTTTTGGAAGGCCTTTCTCCCTGAAATCACGCCCATGCCGCCGGCCCGCTTGTTAATGACGGCCGTCAGGGCCGCTTGGCCCAGGTCATGCTCTCCGGAAGGCCCTCCCGAATTGATGAGCCCAATCTTACCCATATAGCCATTGACCACCTGGTAGCGGGTGAGATCGATCGGATGGTCCGTGCAGAGTTTTGTATACATCTGCTCAGTCTGCTTGCCGAACTTCAGTTCTTTAAACCCGCCGTTGCAGGTGGGCAGCTTTTGTTTGACAATGTCGGCCTCGATGGTGGCGCCGAGATGGTTGGCCTGACCGGTGAGATCGGCCGATTCGTGGAAATCTTTTCCCGGAGTTTTAAACGCGGCGTTGCGGGTGTAGCACCAAAGAATGGTCGCCATCCCTAGCTCATGGGCGTGCTGGAATGCCTGGCTCACTTCGGTGATCTGGCGGCGGCTCTCAGGAGAGCCAAAATAGATCGTCGCTCCGACGGCCACAGCGCCCATGTCGTAGGCCTGCCGCACGGTAGCGAACAGGGTCTGATCATAGGTGTTGGGATAGGAGAGCAGTTCATTGTGGTTGATCTTCATCACAAAGGGGATCTTGTGCGCATACTTGCGGGCAAGCAAGCCGAGGACGCCGAGCGTGGAGGCGACGCCATTGCATCCCCCTTCGATGGCAAGGCGGAGGATATTTTCCGGATCGAAGTATTCGGGGTTCGCCGCAAAGGAAGCTCCTGCGGTGTGCTCCACACCCTGATCGACAGGAAGCAGGGAGAGGTAGCCTGTGCCGCCGAGCCTGCCGTGGCGAAAGAGAGCGTTTAAGCTGCCAAGGACCCGGATATTGCGGTCGGACGGAGCGAATACCCGATCGACCCAATCGGGGCCGGGAAGACAGAGCTTTTCCTTGGGGATTGTTTTGCAGACATGGCCGAGGAGCGATTCCGCTTGGGAGCCAAGAAGTGATTGGATACGCGCAAAAGACATGAGCACCTGCTTATAAAGTTTTGGTCATGAGTTGGTAGGAAGTCCCAAATTTTTCGGTAGAGCTTCCGCTTGGATGGTAGCCCATTCGGTGATAAAATCCTACTTTTTCTACGGGTGTTTGGAGTTGGATCTCGCAAATGCCTCTTTGGGATAGCGCCTGTTCAAACGTGGTGAGCAGTTTTCTTCCAAAACCCCTTCCCTGATACTCTTCGCTGACGGCCATCTGATGAAGGACTCCCCGGTTTTCCTCGGCGGGACAGAAAAGGACGCAGCCGACGACCGTCTTTTTGTCTAAGGCGACATAATGGAAGCTCTTGTCTTCGTCGGGCAGCACTTCGGCGCCGGGCGGTTTGCCGAGAGGTTTAAAGAGGACCTCCCAGCGGATCATGAGCTCTTTGCCATACTCGGGATCTTTAGTGCGGATAAATTTGAATTGCATATCCCTCCGTTTTGATCTTTTCTGATGGTGTCAACGCTAAGACGCTGGAAAGCTGAAGTTGATTTTTTTTTTGCGTCTTTGCGTCTTTGCGTTGAAATACGAATGAAGATCAACGCGGAGACGCAAAGACGCGAAGACGCAAAGGGGAAGCTAAGAGGAATTTTTTGCGCCTTTGCGTTCATCTCTTTTTACTCAATATAGAGAACTAAACTTTTCAAGTAATCCCCTTCGGGATGGTCTAAGGAGATAGGATGATCGGGAGCTTGGATGTGGCGCCCAACAATCCTGACATTCCGCTTAGCTTCGCAAGCTGCTTGGAACAGTAAGTTTTGGAAGAGGGGCCCATCGATGAAATAAGAACAGGAAGCAGTCACTAAAAAGGAGTCAGGGGGCATCTTTCCCAAAACAGTCCGATTCATTTCTTTATATCCTTGACATGCTTGTATAACATCTGCCCTTTTCTTGGCAAATGCGGGAGGATCTAAAATGATGAGATCATAATTGAGGGGAGATGTTTTGATGAAGTCGAAGACGTCGGTTTGAATGATCGGATGCCCATTTTTTGCGCTGAAAATAGCGGCAAGCGGGCTCACATCGACGCTGTCGACGTGCGTAGCCCCGCCTCGTAGCGCATAGAGAGAAAACCCGCCGGTGTAGGAAAAACAGTTGAGGACCCGTTTCCCTTCCGCATGAGCCCCCACCCACGCGCGCATCGAGCGCTGGTCGAGAAAAAAGCCGGTCTTCTGTCCCTCTGCGATCGGCACATAAAACGGGATGCCGTTTTCTAAGATGAGGACCTCGGGGATATTTTCTCCATAGAGAACGCCCGTGCACAGTTCCAGCCCTTCTTGGGTGCGGGAGGAGCTGCTGGACTTTTCGTAAATGGATTTTGGTTTTAAGTGAGATACGAGGCTCTCCACAATGCAGGATTTGAAGCGCTCCATTCCATAGGTGCTGATCTGAAGGACAACGACGTGATCGTAGACATCGACGATAAGCCCTGAGAGGCCGTCCCCTTCGGCGTTAATGAGGCGGTAGGCGTTGGTGATCTTAGGGTCGAAGAGTTTTTTTCTTAAGGTGAGCGCGTTGTTGATTTTTTCAAAGATCACGGTCTCAGGAGGCCTGCGGTCAAAGCAGAGGACACGGCCGGCGATGCTGTTCTGGTTATGGAAAAATCCTTGGGCGAGGAAGGCGCCGGCGGAATCGTAGATGGGAAGAAGGTCTCCGTTGGAAAAGCTAGGCGCGCTCTGGACCGCACCGGAGAACACCCAGGGGTGCCTTCGATGGAGCGACTTCTCTTTTCCCGGCTTTAAGATGACTCTCTGATCCATAAATTATTCTGACTAGGGGTTAAAAAATTTCAATGCAAAGACGCGGGAAGAAGAGCGATCGCCCTTTTTGCGAAGCATGCCCCCTGGAAGGAAATATTTTTTAAGAAAGCAAAAGGGCTTAGCTTCCTGCTTTCTTAAAAATTATTTCCTTCTCGGGGGCGTTGAACTTCGTTCAACAAAAGGGCGCTTAAAATCCACCCGCACTCCTCAATTTAGCTTTCTTCTTGCGTCTTTGCGTTTACTCTTGGGCTTTCAGGACACAAGGCTAAGGACCTGCGACTTTTTCACAGTCTTCTTCGCAGGGGCCACCACTCTCCCAATCAGATCGTAATCAGCGACATCGGTAATTTCTACCTCATACAACTGTCCAAAGCCTGTGACCAGCCTTCCATCGTTAATAATGACCTGTCCATCGATCTCGGGACACTGGCCGTAGAACCTTCCGCGCATCAAATACTCAGATTCAGGGTGGAAGCCCTCGACCATCACGCTCAGCCTCTGCGCGACATATCTCTTATTCCTCTTCCTAATCATCTTCATCTGTGCTTTGACTAAACGCTGGAACCGTTTTTCTTTGACCTCTTCCGATACATGATCAGGCAACCCGGCCGAATGAGATTCCTCCTCGCGCGAGTATTTGAAAATGCCGACATTGTCGAGCGGATATTCCTGAATAAAGTCGAGCAACTCTTCGAACTGCGCCTCGGTCTCGCCGGGGAAGCCGACCATGAGGCTTGTGCGGATGACGACATGGGGGATTTTTTCTCGGAGTTTGAGAAGCGTCGCGATGATCTCTTCCCGCGAGGTTTTGCGGCGCATCCGTTTGAGGACCTCGTTATTGATGTGCTGGATCGGCATGTCGAGGTAGGCGCAGATGCGCGGGTCCTTCTGCATCAACTCGATCAGCTCGTCGCTAATCTCATCGGGATAAAGGTAGAGAAAGCGAAGCCAAAAATCTTTGGGCGTTTCGAGCATTTTTTTCAGGAGGGCCTCGAGGCCGCCTTTCACTTTTTTCTCCTTGGCATAGTCGCCGAGGTCCTGCGCGATCAGGATCACCTCGTGGACGCCTTGTGACAGGAGCATCTGAAATTCTTTGACCACTTGGTCTTCAGGCTTGCTGCGGAGTGGCCCTTTGATTTTCGGGATGATGCAGAAGGAGCAGGCTTTGAGGCACCCTTCGGCAATCTTGAGGTAGGCATAATTTTTTGGAGTGGAGAGCTGGCGCGGCACTTCGCCCCATTGGAGGTAGCTTTTGGCCGAAGTGATGGAAGCGCCGGGTGTGGGAGCTTGAATCGCCTCTAAGATCTTTTCGACGTCGCCGGAGCCTAAAAAGTAGTGGATGTCGGGAAATTTTTCTTTGAGCTCGCCGCTGTGCTTTTGGACCATGCATCCGGTGGCGACTAATTTGGCGCCCGGCTTTTTTTCTTTGAGCAGATCGCCGATGGTGTCGCTTGATTCTTGCCTCGATGCAGCCAAAAATCCGCAGGTGTTCACGACAAGATAATCGGCCTCGGCCACCTGCTCGGTCGCTTCGTAGCCGGCCTTGAGCAAAATGCCGAGCATCACCTCGCTGTCGACGAGGTTGCGCGGACAGCCCAAACTGACAAAGTGGATTTTATTACCAGAAAACATGCCTTCTCCATTAGTATATTGGATGGAGATTGTACGCTCTTAACGAATAAAAAGAAAGAATCGCATGGTCAAATACCTTATAAGAAAAATTTTAATCCTCTGTGCCTCGCTCTTTACGGTGGCAACGCTCACTTTTTTTTTGATGCATGCGGTGCCGGGTGATCCGTTTTCCGAAGATCAGCCGATCCCTCAAGAAATTGTCGACGCGATGATGGCCCACTACGGCCTTGATCAACCCTGGTATGTGCAATATGGACATTTTTTGAAAGGGCTCGTCACATTTGATCTGGGGCCCTCCTATAAGTACCAGGGGCGCTCGGTCAATGCGATCATCGCCCAGAACTTTCCCGTTTCGCTCTGTTTGGGTTTGGAGGCGCTCTGCATTGCGCTTGCCTGCGGGCTCACTCTGGGAGCGATCGCCGCGCTGAAACACTCGAAGTGGCAGGACCATCTCGCGATGATCTTGTCGGTGGTGGGGATCTCGGTGCCGAGTTTTATTTTGGCGACGCTGCTCCAGTACCTTTTTGCGATGCAGCTGGGGGTCTTGCCGGTTGCCCGCTGGGGCACGTTCAGCCATACAATCCTGCCCGCTCTCGCACTAGCTGCCATGCCGACCGCCTTCATCGCCCGGCTGACGCGCGCCAGCATGATCGAGGTGCTTGAGCAAGATTACATCCAGACGGCGAAGGCCAAAGGCGTGGGAACGGTGCAGCTGATCTGCCGCCATGCGCTAAAAAATAGCCTGCTTCCTGTGATGTCGTATATCGGCTACTTGAGCGCGACGATTTTGACGGGCAGTTTCGTCGTGGAGAAGATTTTTGCGGTCCCGGGGCTTGGGCAATGGTTTGTGCAGAGCGTGATGAACCGCGACTACACGGTCATTATGGCGGTCACTCTCTTTTACAGCGCAATCTTGATGGTGAGCAGTTTCGCGGTCGACCTCCTCTATTGCTTCCTCGATCCGCGCATCTCGTGGAGGAAGTCATGACTGAGCTTTTTAAGCCGTTGGATCCCTCGTTTCAGTTTCCGGAGAACAGAACGCTCACCTCCCCATCGTATTGGAGCGACGCGTGGATGCGCCTCAAACAAAATCGCCTCGCGATGGCCGGCCTCTACATGCTGATGGGTCTCTTGGCTTTAGCGATCGTCGGGCCCTGGATCAGCCCCTACACATACTACGATCAGCAGCTCTATTTGAAGAACACGCCTCCCTGCGCCGCCTTTTGGTTCGGGAGCGATGAGCTGGGGCGTGACATCTTCACCCGCATCTGCTGGGGCGCGCGGATTTCACTTTTTGTCGGCATCACGGCGGCGACGCTCGACCTCATCATCGGCGTCTGCTACGGCGCCTTTGCTGCGCTCAAGGGGGGCAAGACTGAAGAATTCATGATGCGCCTCGCCGATATTTTTCACAGCATCCCCTACCTGCTCATTGTGATCCTGCTGATGGTCGTTATGGGCTCCGGCATCGCGACCATCATTTTAGCGCTCACGCTCACGAAATGGATCGACATGGCCCGCATCGTCCGGGGCCAGGTGCTGCAGCTCAAAGAGCTCGACTTTGTGAAAGCGGCGGTTGCATTTGGAGCTTCGCAAAAACGGATCCTCTGGCAGCACCTCATTCCGAACGCGATGGGCCCCATCATCGTCACCATGACCCTCACAATCCCCACCGCGATTTTTGCGGAAGCTTTTTTAAGCTTTTTAGGCCTTGGCGTCCAAGCCCCGATCGCGAGCTGGGGCACCATGGCGAGCGACGGCCTCTCTGCTCTCTCCTACTATCCCTGGAGATTGTTTTTCCCGGCCGGGTTTATCACGCTGACGATCCTCAGCTTCAACCTTCTCGGCGACGGGATCCGCGACGCCTTTGACCCGAGGCTCCGCAAATGAAACCGCTCCTCCAAGTCACAGATCTCCATGTCACCTTCAAAACGTTGGAAGCGGTGCGCGGCGTCAACTTTTCCATGAATGAAGGAGAAGTGCTCGGCATCGTCGGCGAATCGGGCTCCGGCAAATCGGCGCTCGCCAAAGCGCTTATCAAGCTGCATCCTGCTTATTACACCCGCATGTCGGGCGAGGTGCTCTACCAAGAGACCGACCTGATGGCGCTCTCCGAACGGGAGCTGCAGTCCTACCGCGGCAAGGAGATCGGAATGATCTTCCAAGACCCGATGACCTCGCTCAACCCCACCGCCACCGTCGAAGACCAGATCCTCGAAGGCTACCTGCGCCATTTTCCCCATGTGAACAAAGCTGCAGCTAATGCCTACGCCTTAGAAATGCTCCATCTCGTCGGCATCCCCGAGCCGCATCTCCGGATGAGGCACTACCCACACATGCTCAGCGGCGGCCTGCGGCAGCGGGTAATGATCGCGATCGCGCTCGCCTCCAAGCCCAAACTCCTCATTGCCGACGAGCCCACCACCGCCCTCGATGTGACCATCCAAGCGCAAATCCTCGATCTCCTCAAGACCATCCAGCGGGAAACCCAGACCGGCATCCTCCTGATTACCCATGACCTCAGCGTCGTCGCCTCGTTTTGCGACAGGGTCCTCGTGATGTATGCCGGCAAGATCATCGAAGAAGCGCCCGTGGACAAACTCTTCGCCTATCCCGAGCATCCCTACACGCAAGGCCTCCTGCGCGCCATCCCGCGCCTCGACCTCGCCCAAGATCAGCCGCTCATCCCGATCATCGGAACGCCTCCCGATCTCAGCCATCCGCTGACCGGCTGCAGCTTCTGCCCCCGCTGCCCCGTCGCGATGAACATCTGCACTCAAGAATCCCCTCCCCATTTTGCGCACAAAAGCGCCTGCTGGCGGCACGACCCAAGGGGGTCCTCATGAAACCGGTCATTCAGCTCCAGCACATCAAAAAGTACTACGACACGTTGAAGGCCGTCGACGACATCTCCTTCGACATTTATCCCGGAGAGACCCTCGGCCTCGTCGGCGAGAGCGGCAGCGGAAAAACAACGACAGGCAAGCTGATCCTCTCTCTCGAAAAGCCCACCGCCGGCGACATCCTCTACAACGGGCAGAGCATCTTCGCGATGACGCCCCAGCAAACCTTCGCGTGGCGGCGCGAAGTGCAGATCATTTTCCAAGACCCATACGCCTCTCTCAACCCCAGGATGACCGCCGGCGACATCATCGGCGAGCCGCTCAAGGTCCACTCCCTTCCCGACAACGGCCGTGTCGAAAAGCTCCTGCAACTCGTCGGCCTCAACCCCGAGCACCGCGGGAGATTTCCGCATGAGTTCAGCGGCGGCCAGCGGCAGCGGATCGGGATTGCCCGCGCGCTCGCCGCCGAGCCCAGCTTCATCGTCTGCGATGAGGCGATCTCGGCGCTCGACGTCTCGGTCCAAGCCCAGATCCTCAACCTCCTCAAGCAGCTCCAGGAGCAGCTGGGCCTCACCTACCTCTTCATCGCGCACGATCTGCGCGTCGTCAAGTATCTCTCCAAGCGGGTCGCCGTGATGTACCTCGGCACTCTCGTTGAGATCGCCGCTTCCGAGGAGCTCTATGCCAACCCGCTCCACCCTTACACTGAGGCGCTCCTCTCCGCGATCATGATCCCCGATCCCGCGCTCGAGAAGAACCGCTCCCGCATCGTCCTAAAAGGCGACATCCCCTCCCCGCTCCATCCGCCGAAAGGCTGCGTGTTCTGTACGCGCTGTCCCAAGGTGATGCCGAAGTGCCATGTCGAGCGCCCGGCGCTGCGGCAGGTCAAGGAAGGGCATTTTGTGGCTTGTCATTTGCTTTAGCTAAGGATTGAGTAAGAAGGAGCCTAACGGCTCCTCCTGACTCGATCCTTATTTTTTTGTGTAGGCTTGATCGACTCGATTAGGGAGTGAGGTCCCTAGGTAGGGAGTCAGGGAGTGAAATAGAGTTTAGATCCTTTTGCCTCTCTATAGAGGGAAAAGCTCCCAACAGGAATTCCTTGTCATCAAGTAGCCAAATTTCATAAATTGGTGTGCATGCACAAGACCCTCCTCTGCTTGATCACCTGGGCTGTTTGTTCCCTCTCCGCACAAGAAACCGACTTGTGCTGCCCTACCGAATGCATTCCGCCTCCGAAACCCGAACGGATCGGCGTCAGCCAGACCGAAGGAAAAGGCCTCGGCTATTCGAGAGGCTACACCTCGCTCGATCTTTTTTTATCACAGCCGTTTTGTCACAGCGGGCTCGTCCCCTTTCTTGACGTGCGCGGCCACCGATTTAACAATGACAAGTACGCCGCGAATGCGGGGCTTGGACTTCGCCGGATAAATCCCTGTGCAACCCAAGTCTGGGGGATCAACGGATTTTACGATTACACTGACACGAAGCACGGCCATTACAACCAAGCTGCGCTGGGCTTGGAATTTTTCAGCGAGCGTTGGGAAGTGCATGCGAACGGGTATCTGCCCGTCGGGCACAAACGAACGCCCCTCTATCGCTTTTCGTACCCGGATGCCTCTGCAACAGACTTTTTATTAAAAGGGACAGAGCAGTTTGCGATGAAAGGTGTGGACGCCGAAGCGGGCTACCGTGTGTGTCATGAGAAATGTTTCGATCTCTATGCCGGCGCCGGGCCCTACTATTATCGCGGGCGCTCAGCGGCTACACGCAATGCTTTCCGTCACGGGCACAGACAGGCGGCCGGTGGACGTTTGCGCGCCTGTGCTTCCTATCGGGACTATGTCTCGCTCGAGGGCATTGCGACCTATGACTCCCTGTTTAAATGGGGCAGCCAGGTCACGCTGTCTGTCACGATCCCTTTTGATTTCACCTGGAATAGAGGAGCTTGCTGCGGCTCCTTTTGTCTGCAAAAACGGCTGTATCAGCCGGTGCTCCGCAATGAGATCCTGGTCATCGACCGGATCGACAGATACTCGACAAATCCTAACGTTTTGGACCCAAACAATGAGCCTTAAATTTCTAGTGACACTTTTATATCTTTTTGCAGCGCCTGTATTGCACGCTTCCTCGGGCGTCAAAGGAAACAGGGCCGATTACGTCATCGTCGGCGTGGGCACGGCGGGCGGTGTCCTTGCAAAAAAATTGACCGACGACAAAAAGACCTCGGTGATCGCGCTCCACTCGGGAGAAAACTTCACAGGCACCTTCATTCTCAAATATGGAAAAAACACCACGTTCTCCGTCGCTTCTTCGCTGCTCGGCTCGCCCATTCCGGACCTGCCGCCGGAGGTCCAGGAGGAACTGCAAAACATCCTCGATCTCTCGGCGATCAGCGCGCGGCCCTTGTACGAAGCAGGGTCCACCACCCCGCAGTTTTTTGCCGACGATGAGGAGCTCCTCTGGGTCATCCCGTTGCCTCTAGGCGGCGGCTCGAGCGTCAATGCCGGAGCGTGGTGCCGCGGCACCGACCAGTTCTACTCCCAGTGGGAAGCAGTCGGCGGGCCTGCGTGGTCTGCAGCTCAGGTCATGCAAACCTATAAGGAGCTCGAAAATTATCGCGGAAAAACCACCAACAGTGCAGCGCGGGGGCATCATGGTCCGCTCACCGTAGTCCAAAACCCGGTCTCCCGCCTATCTCAGGTCTTCACTCAAGCTGTCATCGACGCCACCGGAACTCCGTTCGTTCTCGACTACAACGACCCGAACACTCCACTAGGCGTTTCCTCGCAACTCCAACTGACCCGCAAGGGCGAGCAAGGATACTACCGCGTCAGTTCCGCCACGGCGTTCTTAGGCGAGGACGTTGTCAACTCCGGCGGCAAAGGCGTGGGCGGCAGAAAATTGCAGATCCGCCTCGGCAGCGCGGCCTTGAGGGTGATCTGGAATGGCACCACTGCGGTCGGTGTCGAGTACGTTCAAGACGGAGAGACGAAACAAGCCTACGCGAAGAAAGGGGTCATCGTCTGCGCGGGCCTCCGCAGCAGCGCCTTCTTGATGCAATCGGGCGTGGGAGATCCTGCGGTGCTTACGCCTCTCGGCATTCCCGTGGTCTATGCCAACCCCCAAGTGGGACAAGGGCTCGTCGACCAGCCCCACATCATCACCCTCTTTTCCTCGAACCCTAGCGATTCCGGCTACAAGGGGAATTCCCCTTTTTCTCAAATTGCCTGGCTGCCCGATCCCACAGGGGCGCTCCCGGGAAGGCAGCTGCGCTTGGCCACCGTCGACGTGATCCCGGGAGCGACCTTGGCGCTGCTGGATCTTTGCCAACCCATGAGCCGAGGGACCATCACCATCAACAGCGCCAACCCGCTCGACCCGCCGGTGATCGATCTCGGCATTCTCTCTGATTCAAGCGATCTCGATCTTTACATCGCCGGCTTTCAAATCTACATCAGCAACATCAACACCGCGCTCCAAGCCATCGACCCCGCCTACGCGCTCCTCGTCCCCCCTCCTGAAATTCTCAGCGACACTCTTCTGCTCACAGAGTTCATCCAGGCATCGGTGGAATCGAACATGCATTTTCAAGGCCACTGCAGCATGGGGACCGTGGTGGATTCTTCCGGAAGGGTCATCGGCGTGAGCAATCTGTTCGTTGCCGATAATTCCATCATCCCCACAGGCAGCATGGATGGAAGCCCGATGGCCTCCGGCCAGATGATCGGCGCCAACATCGCCCGCCTACTAGGCCACTAACTCCTTCCCTTATTTTGCAGAATCTGGTTATACTTGTGCCGTTTTGCAGCGTCTTCTAATCAACATCGATAAAAAAGGAGTGATTATGTCCGGCGTAGTATTTAAGACTTATGAAGATGTCACTGAAACCGTTCAAAAAATCTATGCAAATCTATGCATTGACACGTCAGGCGAACAGCGGTTCTGACGATTCACGTGTTGGAGTCTCACCAACATCATCCGAAATGGGTTCTGTCTCAAAAGCCGGTTTTGGCGGGCTTTTGGATCGGCTCTTGGCCGTCCGGAAGTGCGCTGCAAGCGCCGTTCGTAAT
>JABDEH010000043.1 GCA_013287215.1 Chlamydiota bacterium | reverse complement strand
TGATTAAAATAAATAGTTGATAGCTAAATAGGCTCCGATTCCTGCGAGATACCCTGCTAAAATGGGGAGCGACGCTTTTTTTACGTAACTCATAAAATCGACCTTCTCAATGCCCATAAACGCCACTCCGGCGGCCGATCCGATGATCAAAATGCTTCCACCGGTACCTGCTGCGTAGGCAATCAGATGCCAGAAGGAGGAATCCATCGGATAGACCTCTAAGGGATACATGCCAATGGAAGCAGCCACTAGGGGGACGTTATCGATCACTGCGGACACGAGGCCGATTAAAGTCGCAATGAGGGCCTCGCTGGGGACCGTACGGTTCAGCCAATGGGCTAAACTTTCCAAAATCCCTGCGGCTTCCAAGGCGTTAATGCAGAGAAGAATCCCTAAAAAGAAGAGAATGCTTGAGGTGTCGATCTTCGTAAAAATATGAGGGACTTTGAGGTGCTGTCTCTCCTTGAGATCATGGTGCAAAATATCGGTGATGATCCAAAGGATCGCCAAGCTGATCAGCATTCCCATAAACGGGGGCAGCCCGGTCAAGGCTTTAAAAACAGGAACAAAAACCAGGGCGCCTAGGCCGGTCCAAAACACGAGCTTCGCGCCTGGCTCCGGAGGTTTGGGATCGGCTTTTGAAAGAGTGTATTTGCCTTTGAGCCGGGTCGTATAATAAAGAAGCGGAACCGCTAAAGAGACCAAGCTGGGGATCAATAAGGCCTTCATGACGGCAAGAGAGGAGAGCTGGCCATTGATCCACAACATAGTGGTCGTAACGTCTCCAATGGGCGTCCAGGCGCCTCCGGCATTCGCCGCGACGACGACGATGCACCCGAGCAAGAACCGGTCATCTTTTTCGGGAACTAGCTTGCGGAGAAGAGAAATCATCAAAATTGTCGTCGTTAAATTGTCCAGGACCGCCGATACAAAAAATGCAACCAGAGCGATGATCCAAAGCATTTTCCGCTTAGAGCTGGTATGGATGATATCAGTAATAAATTTAAATCCTTTATGGGAGTCGATCAATTCGACTAAAGTCATCGCGCCGAGCAAAAAGAAGATGATCTGGGCGACATCCGAGAGGTTTGTGCTCAACGTTCCTATATCTTGATGCAGAGGAAGAGGGCTCAACAACACATAAAAAAGCCACAGGACCACCGCGGAAAAAAGCGCAACGGCGGTTTTATTGATTTTGATCGTGTATTCAAAAATGATGGCGGCATAGCCAATAGAAAAAATGGCGATGAGTAAGGCAAAAAGGGTGTTCATTTACGAAAGTCCTGCTTGTATGATGTCATGGAGTCTAAGGATCCCCACAATTTTATTACCTTGGACGACGGGTAAAACCATGATCCAACGCTGAGGGATTTTTTGCATCAGCTTCAACGCATCCCAAGCGAGAAGCTCGGGGGAAACGGAGAGCGGTGAGTGTGTCATGAGATTTTTGAGGGGCATTTCGAGGACGGCAGGTCCCTGATTTTGGAGAGCTCTACGCAAATCGCCGTCGGTGAAGATGCCGAGCAGCTGCTCCGTTTCATCGGTGATGAGGATGCAACCGCATTTTTTATTTGAGAGCTCGACGAGCTGGTCCATAAGGCGCGCTTCGGAGGAGCAAATGGGAATATCCCCGCCTTTGAGCATCAGATCTTGAACGGTCAAGGTCATCTTTTTCCCGAGCGTGCCCGAAGGGTGGTTCTGCGCGTAGGAGCCGACGCTAAATTCTTTCGCGCGCATGAGCGCCATGGCGAGGACGTCTCCAAATAAAAGCTGTACAGCAGTGGAGGTGGTAGGCGCGAGGTCGAAGGGGCACAGCTCTTTTTCTACGGGAAGGCAGATGCTCCGGTCGCAGATTTTTCCGAGGCGAGAGTGAGGATTGGAGACGATGGCGAGGGTCATGGCTTTTCTTTTCCGGACGAAGGGGATTAACGAGAGGAGTTCTTCGGTCTCTCCACTTTTGCTTAAAAAGATGACGCAATCGTTTTCAGAAACGACTCCGATATCGCCGTGCAGAAAATTTGTGGGAGGCAGGAATACGGCCTTTGTGCCCGTGGAGGTGAGGGTCATCGCGATTTTTTCGGCGATGATCCCGCTTTTGCCAACGCCGGTCAAGACGATCAGCCCCTGGGATCCCAAACAAGCCTCAAAAAAGGCGGCGGCCTCCGTCTGGTCCAGATGCTCGTAAAAATGGTTCAAGTAGCTTTGTTGTTCTTCAAAAATTTTTTTCAAAGGCATAAATCAAGATTATAACCGGAATTTTGCTTGAAGTCTTCAAAAAAAACGAGTAAGAGTGAAGTTCTATGAGCATGATACCGATAGCAGTGGCATTTGGAGATGGGATTGGACCTGAAATCATGCAGGCGACGCTGCATATTTTAAAGGAAGCGGGCGCGCCGTTGGATATCCATGTCGTGGAGATTGGAGAAAAAGTTTACCTCAAGGGCCACCCCACCGGCATTGAGCCCTCAACGTGGGACACGATCCGCAACACAAAAGCCTTTTTGAAGGCGCCGATCACCACGCCCCAAGGGGGTGGTTTTAAAAGCCTCAACGTGACGATCCGCTCCTCGCTGGGCCTCTATGCCAACGTACGGCCCTGCGTCTCTTACGCCCCTTTTGTGCAGACGAAGCATCCGAAGATGGATGTGGTAATCGTGCGCGAAAACGAAGAGGATGTCTATGCGGGGATTGAATACCGGCAAAGCCCGAATGTCTGCCAAACGCTAAAAATCATTTCTCGGGAAGGCTCTGAAAAAATTGTCCGCTACGCCTTTGAATATGCGCGTCACAACAACCGAAAAAAAGTCACCTGCTTTACGAAAGACAACATCATGAAGATGTCGGACGGACTTTTCCACATGGTCTACGACGAGATCGCCAAAGAATATCCCGATATTGAGAGCGAACATTGGATCGTGGACATTGGAGCAGCAAAACTTGCCGACACTCCGGAAATTTTTGATGTGATCGTCATGCCGAACCTTTATGGGGATATCCTCTCCGATATCGCGGCGCAGATTTCCGGTTCGGTGGGCCTTGCCGGATCTGCGAACATTGGAGATTTTGGGGCGATGTTCGAAGCGATCCACGGCTCCGCTCCGCGGCGCGCAGGGCAAAACGTCGCCAACCCTTCAGGGCTGCTCCTCGGATCTGTCCTGATGCTTTTGCACCTCGGTGAAAATGCTGTCGCGGAAAGAATTCATAATGGATGGCTGCGCACTTTGGAAGAGGGAATCCACACGTACGATATTTTTAAAGAAGGAACGAGCAAGGCGAAGGTAGGCACACAAGAATTTGCTCATGCGGTGGTAAAAAATTTAGGGCAAAAGCCGCATCAGCTCGCTCCCGTTTCCTACAAATCCGCCTCTAAGTTGACATCCATCCATCTTTCTCCAAAAAAACCGACAGCGCGGGTACTGGTGGGTGTCGATGTGTTTGTTTACTCGGAAGAGGATGCCAAGCATTTTCAGAAGAAAGTTTTAGGAATTGGGGTCGCGCCCATGGGGCTAGCGATGATCAGCAACCGCGGGGTGCGCATTTGGCCCGAAGGGCAGCCCGAAACCTTCTGCATCGAGCAGTACCGCTGCAGATTTTTGAAAAATAACGCACCAATCTCGCATCACGAAATCACGGCCTTGCTGGAAAAGCTGTCCCAAGCGGGATGTGATCTCATCAAGACAGAAAATCTCTACACCTTCGACGGCCAGCCAGGCTACTCCTCCGCTCAAGGTTAACGGCTTTATTCACAGGTTAGGTCTGCCTCGAGATGTTTTTTTAACGAGCCGAGGAAACCGCAGCCATACATTCCATCCAGCACCCGGTGGTCAAAAGTGAGGGAGATATGCATGAACGAGCGGACGACCAGCACATCATTCTCTAGAGGAACCACTTTTTTGTGGATGGCGCCGACGCCCACAATCGCCACCTCGGGATAACGGATGATGGGAACGCCGATCAGGACGCCCGACATCCCAAAGTTGGTCATGCTGATGGTCCCTCCGCTAATATCGTCAGGAGTGAGCTTACTGTTGCGTGCTTTCGTTGACAAATCAGAAATCGCTTTCGCAATCGAAGAGATGCCCATGTTCTGGCAATTTTTGATCACGGGGACCATCAGTCCTTGCTCGACACTGACGGCGACACCGAGGTTGACAAATCGTTTTAGAACAATCGTATCTTCTTCCAACGAGGAGTTGATGAAAGGAAACTCGTGAAGGGCTTTCGCAATCGCTCGAATGACAAAGCTGGTGATGGTCAGTTTGACATGGTGCCTCGCCAAAAATTCTTCTTTTTTATGTTGGATCAATTTCAAGACATCGGTTACATCGACTTCCGTAATCAAGGAAGCATGGGGAGCCTCGTAAAAAGAACGGACCATGTTATCGGCGATCGCTTTGCGCATCCCGGTCATCTTGACCCGTTCGACGTCGCCGGAAACTAACGGGGCGCGGGGCATCGCAGAACATGTTTTAGGCCCTTGTCTTTTTTCGATATGAGATTCGAGGTCTTTTTTTGTGAGCCTTCCTCCCTCTCCTGTCCCGGCGATCCGTTCCAACTCATCTAAACTGATCCCCTTTTCTTTTGCCAATCTCAATAGCCCCGGGGAAAAAAAGTCTTTCATTTCAGATGTTGAGGTCGTAGTAGCAGGGTGCGAGATAGAGGCAGGCCCTGCGGTATGGGAACCGGCGGCGGCTATAATGGCCAAAGGCTCGCCCACCTGGAGCTCTTCATCAGGGCCTGCGAGGATCTCCTTTAAAACGCCCGCGACAGGAGAGGGAATTTCACTATTCACCTTATCGGTAGACACTTCGAGGAGCGGCTCATCGAGCTGTACGTGATCGCCCACCTTCTTAAACCATTGCACAACGGTGGCGCTGAGGATACTTTCTCCCAGCTTTGGCAAATTTATTTTAATTTCTTGCATCACGCATTCCTTTGATCTTGTGGATTAAATTTTTCCAGTGTTCCTCACCGGCAACAATCCTTAAATATCCTTTGGCTGCAACGATGGGCAGGCCAAAGTCAAGGTTTTTATTTAATTTTACCATGTCTTTTTCAGTACAGACGAGCACTTCCGCACCCCACGCTTTGCACCGCTTTGCAAACTCGGCAAGTTCCACTTCTGAAGGCAGGCAATGGTCGTCAGAGATCAATTCTCCAACGATGGAAGAGTCGCGCCTCAGCCCTTTCACAAAATGGTGAGGCTTTCCAATGCCGCAAAAGACGCCGATCTTTTTATTTTTAAATTCACCTTCAAGATGCATCTCCATCGCGACGAGGGGCGCTTGCGAATAAGGGGCGATCTTTTGGCATACTGAGTCAAAATGACTGTCTGCGTGGTTGATGACGATAAGATCTGCCCCAGCGAGCCTTCTCCTCGAATCTCTTAAATATCCGCGGGGAAGGTAGTGATTTTTTCCGAAGAGGTCTTGGGCGTCCATGACGACGATATCAAGATCGCGGCGAAGGCGCCGGTATTGCATCCCATCGTCGAGGAGGAGGCACTCGGCACCCTCTTCATACGCCTTTTGGGCGGAAAGGATTCGATTTTTTCCGACCCAGATCGCCGTCTTGGGAAATAGCGAGGAGAGCCAAAACGGCTCGTCCCCGCAAACCTCGGGGCTCGAAGGAGATTTTGCAAGGTTGACCACGGAGCCGCTCTTTTCAATTGCCGATCGATATCCTCGGGTCAGGAGAGCGACTTCGCATTCCGGGGTTAATTCTTGAAGGAGCAGACGGATCAGCGGCGTCTTTCCCGTGCCGCCGGCTACAATATTGCCGACGCTGATGACAGGAAGAGGAGATTTAAATGTTTTCAGCCATAGCCGGTCATAGGCATGGTTTCTGAGGGACACGCCGGTCCTGTAAAACTTGCTGAGCGCAAGCAACACCCCCTTAGCTAACGGGGCTTTGCGCCTCTCCTCAATGATGTCTTGTACATAATTCTGCAGCGGCATGTTCAAAAAGCTCTTGTTCTACCATTTGGACAATGGTGTGTAACGCGATCATGTGGGCCTCTTGGATCCGATCGGAATTAGGAAATCCTTCCACGGTCCACTCAAGCTGGCTCATTCCCTTGAGCTTGCCTCCGGTCTTCCCTAAAAAGGCGATCGTCTTTAATCCCATCTCCCTCGCCCTCTCAGTAGCAACCAAAATATTCGGCGAATTTCCGCTGGTGGTCAGCGCAACAAAAATATCTCCCGGTTTTCCCAGCGCTTCGATCGAACGTGAAAAGACGCTTTCAAAACCCAGATCATTCGCAATGCAGGTCAAATGGCCGGGATCTGAAAAGGCGATGGCCGCCAGCGCTCTCCGCTTCTTGCGGAAAAGGCCGGTGAGTTCTTCGGCAAAATGCATCGCATCACAGAGACTGCCGCCATTTCCGGCGATCAGCACCTTGCCCCCCTCTCTAAAACAGTTGGCAATAGCAAGGCTTGCCTCCTCGATAAATTCCAAACTTTCAGGCCGCTTCAAAAATTCTGCGGCGCGGATGCCCTCTTCGACAGCATCCAAAATATGGTGTTGCATCTCTTCCTACACTTTATTAAACTCCACATTCTAACGGACGGTGGGAAAATAATCCACTTTGTAAAAAAATTATGACAAATCAGATCGCGCTCATAGGGGCCACAGGGGCCGTCGGGAGAGAAATTCTCCGTTTGCTCGAGGAGAGAAATTTTCCCGTAGAGACCCTCCGCTGCTTTGCCTCTCCCCGATCTGCGGGGAAAAAGGTCGTTTTCCGAGGAAAAAAAATCGCCTTAGAAGTCCTCAGACCGAGTCATTTTAAAGAAATTAGTATCGCTTTTTTTTGCGCCGGCCGCAAGATATCGGCAGAATTTGCCCCTCTTGCAAAGCAGGCGGGCGCGCTTGTGATCGATAGCAGCTCCTACTTTCGCGGTGATCCTGATGTGCCTTTGATCATCCCAGAAATCAACCCAGAAGCCCTAGGCCGCCATCACGGAATCATCTCCTCTCCCAATTGCGTCACCACGATCATGCTGATGGCCTTGGCCCCCTTGCACCGCCGCTGCCCTATCAAAAGAATCGTCGCCGCCACCTATCAAGCCGCCAGCGGAGCAGGTCAAGCGGCCATGGAAGAATTGCAGCAGGAAACTTTAGCGCACTTGGAAAATCGGCCTTTCGAGCGCACCGTGATGCCCCACCCCTACGCCTTCAATCTATTTACCCATAATTCCCCGTTAACAGAAAGCGGCTACGTCGAAGAAGAGCTCAAGATGGTCGATGAGACGCGGAAAATCTTAAACGACCCTAAGGTCCAAGTGACTGCCACCTGCGTGCGCGTTCCCGTGCTCCGCGCCCACTCGATGGCCCTCAATGTCGAATTTTCCGGACCCCTCTCCGCAGGGCAGGCCTATGAAATTTTAAAAACAGCGCCCGGCCTCACTCTCCTCGAGGACCGCGCAAACAATCGCTTTCCCATGCCCATCGACGCCACAGGAAAAGATATGGTCTATTGCGGAAGGATCCGGGAAGACAAGACACAGCCCCATACACTCGAATTGTGGATCGTGGGCGATCAACTGTTAAAAGGGGCCGCCCTCAACGCAATCCAAATAGCAGAGCTATTCCAAAAAAAGGAACTCCATGCACACCCCTGACTACCGTCGCAAATGGTGGGTGCTCATCACCATGACCACGTGCGTCGCCATGATCTTCATCGACGCCACCATACTCCCCGTTGCCCTCCCGACCATTCAGCGTCAACTCGGAGTGTCCGATTTAGGGCTGCAGTGGATCATCAACAGTTACCTGCTCGCCCTGACCGCCTTGGTCCTCGCGGCCGGCAGAATCGGCGACATTTTGGGGCATCGCAAAGTATTTTGCACAGGCCTCATCCTGTTCGCAGCCTCCTCAGCGCTCTGCGGCCTTTCCACTCATACGTTTCAACTGATTGCCAGCCGTTTTGTGCAAGGCTGCGGCGGGGCGCTGCTCTTGCCCGCCACCTCGTCCATCCTCCAAGAGACCTTTGCGCCCAATCAACGAGGAAGAGCGCTGGGAATCATGATCGGCATCGGCTCCCTATTTCTCACGCTCGGCCCCTTTGTCGGAGGCCTCTTCACCCAGTACCTGAGCTGGCGTTTCGCATTTTGGATCAACCTCCCCATTGCTTTTTTCGGCTTCATCCTCGCCCTCTCCGTCGTCGCTAAAACTCCGGGAAAAAAGCAGAACTTTGACATCCTGGGTTTTTTATGTCTCTCTTTGGGAATTACGTCTCTTGTCCTCGCATTTATGCAAATGCAAGAATGGGGATGGGCCGCCTTCCTTGGCCTCTTCCTTCTTGGGCTGGCCCTGCTGGCCCTGCTACTGCGCATCGACCGCAAGGCCCAGCACCCCTTCATCGACGTCAAACTTTTAAAAGACCGTTCGTTTGTCGGAGGATGCTTAGCGACCTTTTGCGCCCAATTTGTTCTGATGGTGACCATTTTCTGGGCCATCTATTTTCAGCTCTACCTCAATTTCTCGCCCGCTTATGCCGGCACGCTTTCGCTCATTTCGAATATTCCCATGATTTTTATGGCCCCCCTCGCCGGACACATAGCCGACAGATTTGGGCCCAGGCTGCCTATCGTCTTAGGCTTTTGCCTCATGCTGTTTTCTCTTCTTTGGTTTGTCATGTTCGGCGAAATCGGGAGCGTGGGATGGCTGCTCCCCGCCCTAATCCCCTTAGGATGCGGGGCCTCATTGATTTTCACCCCAAGCGCAGTCGCGACCTTCTATCACATCGAAGCGGACCAGCGCGGCCTCGCTTCAGGCTTAAGCCAAACGGTGCGACAGTTCGGGGCCACCCTCGGAATGGCCTTGCTCGGAGGCTTCATTCTCTCCGTCCAACACATTCGGCTTACTTTTTTGATGAAAGGAGATCCGTCATTAAAGGATGTTCATGCCCGGTCGCTGGATGGACTCCTGTCGAAAGCTCCTGCAGCGCTAGACGCGCTCCGGAGCCTTCCCAGCACGGAGATCGATTTTGTCAAAACGAGCTATCTCAAAGCCTATGCGACCGCTTTCTCCGGAGTCAACCTGCTTGCCGCCGCCATTGCCATCGTGGGCATTATCCTGACCTGTATCTTTTTGGGGCGCCATCCTAGGCATCTGAAAAATTGAGTATAATTTCAACGCAAAGCCGCACACATATCTTTAGTTTTGCTTGCAGTGTTATATGGCTAACGACTTAGTATGATTAGGGCGGTTCAACGCAAAGACGCAAAGTCGCAAAGACGCAATGAAGAAACTGATAATTGATTCGGATCTTCTTTGCGTCTTTGCGCCTTTGCGTTGAATTGCCATACTCCTTCAACCTGAAAACGTAGCAAGAAAAACTTATGCGTAAAAGTATGTTAGCGGCTTTGCGTTGATATCTAGTCAATGGTTAAAACTTTCAATGTGACGGGATGGATGAATTCCATCTTTACATGCTCAAGAGCAAGAGCCGGCCCTCTGCTGCGGCTCCCATATTTGTCATCGCCCACAATCGGGTGGCCGATCGCGGAAAGCTGGGCCCGAATTTGATGATAGCGCCCCGTATGCAACGTGATCTCAAGGACGCTCGTGTGCTTCGCTGTCTTCAAAACCTGATAAGATAATACCGCCTTCTTCGCTTGCGCGTCTGCGGCGGTTGAAACACGCGCATGAAATTCATCATGGACAAGATAATGCTCTAACGTATCCTCTGATTTGGAAACTACCCCTTCCACTTCGGCCCGGTAGGTTTTTGCAATCTTCCGCTCCCGCATCATGGCATGAAGCCTGGAGAGCGCCTTGCTCGTCCGTGCAAAAAGGACGATCCCTGAAACCGGTTTGTCCAGACGATGGACCGGCTCTAAAAACGCCCGCCCCGGTTTTTTGTAGGTTTTTTCGATCCACTGTTTCGCCATTTCCTCAAACTCAGGCTGCGTGGCGATGCCGGCCGGCTTGCGGACAGCTAAAAGATGATTATCGACAAATAGAACGTCCATGAGTCCTCTGCCGTATCACTTCATAGAGAAGGAGTGTCGTTGCGGTGGCCACATTGAGAGAATCGGCGGCGCCCAGCATCGGGATCTTCACCTGAATATCGGCCTGCTTCATCCAGAAATTGGAAAGCCCTAGCTGCTCTGTCCCCACCACAATCGCCACGGGCCCGCTCAAATCGACCTCCGTAAAAACGGCAGATGCCGCCGGCGTCGCTGCCACGATCTGCACCTTGTTCTCTTTCAGCCATTGCAGGGTCTCCTCGGAGCCTGCCTCGATGACAGGAAGCGTAAATAACGTCCCTACGCTTGCGCGGACCACATTAGGATTGTAGATATCGGTGCACCGGTCGCACACAACGACCCCATCGGCGCCCACACCATCCGCAGAGCGCAAGATCGTGCCCAAGTTCCCCGGCTTTTCAATACTCTCCGCAATCACCAAAAATGTGGGTGCTTCAATCTCCTGCAAGGCGCGGCGCATCTGCTTTGCAATCGCCACCAACCCATCGGGCCGATCGCGGTACGAGAACTTTTCAAAAAGATGTGCAGGACAGGAAATGATCTCCGCACCCGCCGTCCGCATCTCTTGAATAAGCTGCGGCTCGTTGGAGCCAAAAAAAAGCTCAGGGCATATGAAAAGCTGCTCGATCACGATGCCCCCTTCTACCGCACGCTTCAGCTCGCGATAACCCTCAATCAAAAACAAACCCGTCTCATCGCGCTCACGCCGATTCTTCAAATGGGAAATTGCTTTGATCTTCGGATTTTGCGCGCTCGAGATTACGGTGTCCATCTGACAAAGCTCCCGCAAGGAATCACTAGAGGGCCATCGATATAGAGTTCTCCGCTTTCAATGTTGCCATCAGGTCTTTGCTGCATCATGAGATTGCACATCACCGCAGAAGTGACTCCGGGTGTATGAGAGGTGAGAATGAAAAAGAGCGGGTGATCGCTGAGCAGTGCGTTGCAGAGATCTAAGATCGGATGCAGGTCGCGCTCGATGATGAACATTTCTCCCTGCTTCCCCCTCCCAAAACTGGGCGGATCGAGCAGGATCCCGTCATAGCGCACGCCCCGTCTCACTTCCCGCTGCAGAAATTTTGTGACATCGTCGACAATCCAGCGGATCGGGGCCTTCTCCAATTGATTTAAAGCAGCGTTCTCGCGCGCCCAAGCGACCATTCCTTTCGATGCGTCCAAGTGGCAGACTTTGGCGCCGGTCTTGGCCATCGCCAGCGTCGCGCCTCCCGAATAGGCAAAGAGGTTGAGGAGGTTGTGGCGCTGATCAGCCTTCTCTTGGATCCGGCTCCACAGCATGCTGTGCTCAGGGAAAACGCCCAGATGGCCAAAATCGGTGGGAGCAAGTTTAAATTTGATCCCTTCGACCTCTGCAACCCACGATTCAGGAAGGGGTTTGCGGTAGATCCACCGATTTCCATTCTCTCGGGTGAAGCGCGCGTCGGCCCTTTCCCAAACTTCCGTAGGGAGCTGAGGCTTCCATAGCGCCTGTGAACAAGGGCGGGCAATAGTATAATTGCCGAACTGTTCTAGCTTCTCTTGATTTCCACTATCGAGGAGTTGGTAGGTCATAATTGCGGATCAGTTTACCAAAAAACTCTTTTTAACGTAAGAGAGTTTTGCAACTCCGTCGTAATAATAAAAAATTCTTTTACAAGTCCTTAGAGAATATTTTTATTTACACCGGGTAGAGGAGACTACTGTCTGTAGTCCCCACCCCCACAGAACGTAGCGTGCGGATTTGCCGCACTACGCTCTTCAGATTATGTTTCACAGTCTTGCCATCACCTTCATTCCCGTTAAGGGTAATTTCAGCTTTGGCTCTGCTATTGGGTATTTCTTCCTCAGTTTCAGGAACTTCTCCCAGGTCACGTAGCTTCTCCAGCTGCGACTTCCAAGCATTTTATGCCAATACCGTAGTGCGGTATTATATAACCTATATAGGGACTTTGCGTTGCCACCTAGTCCATAATAGGCATAATGCCCTTGCAGTACTCGGTTAATCTTCTTGACCTGTTCCTTCACTGCATCGTGCCTTATTTCTCTAAGGAGAGAGTGTAGTTTTGCCACACTCCTTCTAAATCTGGCCTTCTCTGTCTTTCGTCCTACCATAAAATTTCCTTTACGAGTACGACTACAGTAGTGGGTAAAACCAAGAAAATATAATGTCTTGACCTTCCCCTCCTTTGCCACAGCATGTTGCCGCGCAAAGCGTCCAAATTCTATCAGTTGAGTTTTATTCGGCTCTAGTGTCAGCGAATATTTCTCCAGGCGCTTTTGCAGAGCACTTTGAAAACGTAGAGCATCCGATTGATGTTGAAAGCATACTATAAAATCATCTATGTATCTGATCAAGTATGTCTCCCCTCTCATTCTTGGTTTTACTACCTTTTCAAACCAGAGATCTAAGACATAATGTAGATATATATTACTTAGTAATACGCTCACACTGCCTCCTTGCGGGGTCCCCTCTTCGGGTTCACGGATCTCTCCATCGTCTAGTATTCCTGCTTTCAACCACCTTTTGATGAGGTTTATGATTCTGGGATCTCCTATCCGATGCTCAACGAATTTTAACACCCATTCATGACTCAAGCTTCCGAAGAAGTTCTTCAAATCAGCCTCATAGACCCAGTTGACTTTCTTTCCACCTATAGCCTGATTCAGCGTTGCTAGTGCATGATGTGCG
>JABDEH010000042.1 GCA_013287215.1 Chlamydiota bacterium | reverse complement strand
CGGCTGCTGCTGTCGGCCGATTCGGTGACGGTGCAGGTGTTGACAATGCAGAGGTCGGCCTTCTCCCCCTCGCCCGCCTCCTGGTAGCCCATCGCCCGCAGCTGGTCTGCATAGGCTTGAGACTCGTACTGGTTGGTGCGGCAGCCCAGGGTCGCCACTTTAAATTTTTTTTTCTGCTCCATGGGAAACGATTATGCCAGGATGATTCTTTTTTCTTGAGCTAATTATTCCTTTTGGGTTAGGGTTCAAGCATCGCAGGTTTATTTTATGTTAACGCTCGCCGCATTATTTCTCGCCGCCACAACTTTCTCCCTGCCGGGGGGATCTACCGTTGAGCTCGGGTTACCCCTAAAAAAGAGTCTCCCTCTGCCGGCCGGCTGTGAAAAGATCGGGGCGAACTATGTCGCATACCCCTGCGCGGACTATAAGTCTGAGGTGATAAAGGAAGGCTACATCATGAGCACCAGCCAGGTCGCCAACCTGTTCGGCGCTCTTTCAAAAGAACATGCCTTCCACTTCCAGCCCGACGATAGCGCCCACTACCTCGTGATCAGGGTCAAGAACACCGGGCCCTTAGCGGCGCGCGGGGTCATCAAATGCCAGCTCTCTGCCGATTACCTGCCCTTTAAGGTACAGATTCCCAACTTAAGGCCCCATATGGAGACTTTTGCCCACTATGCGATTCCCCTGCAAACCCTCAACCCCTCGATAGAACCCGCAAAAGATGACGATAAATTTATCCATCTGGAATGGGAAAGTTTATCGATTATTCTTGATTTAGAATAAAAATATAATTATCTTTACTAATTAGAAGGCGGTAATAAAACTACCCCCGTCTGAGGTTAAAGATCATGTCTTTTTTCGCCTTTGTCCTATCCTTATTTGTGGTGATCAATGCCCTGGGCAACCTGCCTCTCTTCATCGGGCTGCTGGCCCGGTATGATGTGAAGACGCAGCGGCGGATCATCCTCAGGGAGCTGACAATCGCTCTTTTCATCTTGCTCCTCTTCAATTTCTTCGGAGACGTCATCTTAAGGATTTTGGGAATTTCGGAGCCGATCATCGGGATTGCCGGGGGCACGGTGCTCTTTTTGATTGCGCTCGGGATGATCTTCCCTAAACCCCATGCGTCGGAGAGTCCCGCCCAGGAACCGTTTATTGTCCCGCTGGCGACACCGATCATCGCCGGTCCAGGGGCCATTGCCTATGTGATGGTCTTTGCGGCGGAGACGCAAAATTACTGGCTCTCAACTCTCGCCATCATCCTGGCCTGGGTGCCGTCTCTGTGCATTCTTCTCCTCGCCTCCAACATCAAGTACTTCCTGGGAGAAAAGGGGCTCATCGCTTGCGAGCGGATGGGCGGGATGATCATCTCGCTGATCGCAGTGCAAATGTTCTCGACCGGCTGCGTCAAACTGATCAAGGCCTGTTTCTTTCAGTAATTAATAGCGCGCAGCTTGCCCGAGAAGTCCTCTACTTTTTAAGGAGACGTAGGTGTGGGCGCCGATGATGAGGTGGTCGGAGAGTGTGATCCCCATGACATGGCTCGATTTTAAGAGGATGCGGGTCAATTCCAAGTCGGCTTGGGAGGGAGAGGGATCTCCGCTCGGGTGGTTGTGGACGAGGATAAGGCTGCTCGCCTTGTGGCGGACGGCGAGATGAAAGACCTCGCGAGGATGGACGAGGACCTCCGAGAGGGTCCCCACGGAAATTTTCTGGGTGTGGATCACCGCTCCCTTCACATCTCTGAGGATCACGATTAGGATCTCCTGGGCTTGGCTGTGGAACTCCGCCTTGATGAGTTCAAAGGCGTCAGCGGCGTTTTGGATGCGGTACTTGGCCGCAAAGGAAGGTTTGAGGCTTTTGAGGGCGATGCCGAAGGCGGCTTTGAGCTGGATCGCTTTGGCCTTTCCGACTCCTTTGATTTCCATGAGCTCTTCGACGCTGGCCTCGAGGAGTTCTTTCAAGCCTCCAAAATGGGTGAGGATCTCGCGGGAGAGCTCCAGAACGGGTTTGCCCTTGGTGCCGGTGCAGAGAATGATGGCAATGAGCTCGGAGAGGGAGAGGGCGTCGATCCCGTCCCGCAAGAGGCGCTCTCTGGGCCGTTCATCAAGAGGGATCTGTAACAAACCTTTCCACCTTATGGGTTAAAGAGCTGGGGATCTCGATGTGGAGAAGGACGTCGTTCTCTTCGTACTCGGAGCTGATGACGTGCCCCTCGCGCATCAGCTCGCTGATGAGGGCATACTGGCTTTGGGGAATGCGGAGGTGGACGGTCGTGCGCAGCTTGGAGATCTCCTGCTCCATCCGCTCGAGAAGTTCATTAAATCCTGTCCGCTGTAGAGCAGAAATGGCCACGGTCTTCGGATATTTGAGGCGCAGCTTGTGGATGAGGAGCGGATTTTTGCACTGATCGACCTTGTTGAGAACAGTGATGATGGGGCGGTCTGCGGCGTGCAGCTCGGTGAGGACTTTCATCGTCTCTTCGGCTTGGCTCTCGGCCATGGGGTGGCTCACATCGATGAGGTGAAGTAGGATGTCGGTGTAGACCGCCTCTTCGAGGGTGCTTTTGAAGGCGGCGACTAAGGTATGGGGAATTTTACGGATAAACCCGACGGTGTCGATGAGGAGGATCTCCTGGCGGTTGGGCAGGATGAACTTGCGGGTGGTGGTATCTAAGGTGGCAAACAATTTGTCTTCGACAAGCACATCGGCTTGGGTTAGGGCCTTGAGGAGGGTCGATTTGCCGACATTGGTGTAGCCAACAATGGCGAAGGTGGGGATGCGAGACCTTAAGCGCGCGCTTCTTTGGGTTTGACGCTGCTTGCTAACCTCCTTGATCTCTTTTTGGAGCTTTTCCACCTGCTCGCGGAGCATGCGGCGGTCAAGTTCGATCTGTTTTTCCCCTTCTCCCTTAGTAAAGCCGCCGCCGCCCGAGGTTTGCCTTGATAAGTGGGTCCATAAACGCTTGAGCCGAGGGAATTGGTATTTGACTTTGGCGAGCTCGATCTGGAGCCTGGCCTCTTTGGTCTGCGCGCGCTGGGCGAAGACCTCTAAGATGAGCTCGGTGCGATCGATGACCGACTTTTTAAAGAGCTTTTCCAAGTTGCGCTGCTGCTGAGGAGAGATCTCATCGTCAAAAATGATTAGATCGGCGCTGAGTTGCAGGGAGAGGGCGATGAGTTCTTCAATCTTCCCTGTGCCCAAATAAGTGCCGGCCTCGATCTTTTTGACCGAACAGGGAACTTTGCCGACAGTCTCAAGGCCTGCGGTATCGGCAAGCCGTTCCAGCTCATCGAGGTAATCCTCGCAGAGTTTTTTATCTTTCCCTGAAGAATAGACCCCTACTAAAAGGGCTTTTTCATTTTTGATCATCAAAGTAGGCCCACTTAAAATCGATATCGCCGAATTCAGATACACATACATTAAGCAGATGGGGATTTTTTGCATACCCGTTGGTCATGAAACTGATGGGGATCACGGGCATCTCTTCCATGAGGAGGGTTTCTGCTTGTCTGAAAATTTCTTTCCGTTTCTCAGGGTCCAGCTCGTCATCGGAGGCATCCAAGAGCTCTATATAGCGCGGATTCTGCCAGCGGGTCTTGTTGATGCCATCCGCGCGGTACTTAAAGGTTTTTAACATATAGATCGGATCTTGCACAAAGGGCAGCCACCCCATGGCCCCGATCTGATAGTCGCCGCAGGTGAGCTTCTCATGTAAGATCTTCCAATCTTGGGTGGCGATCCGAATTTTCACCCCAAAGGCTTGACTCCATTGGCGCTGCACCACTTGAGCGACGCTCTCATGCATCGAATCTTTCGGACAAGAGAGGACAATATTGGAAAAGTCTTCCGGCTTTTTCCCCATCTCCTGCAACGCTTCGGCAAAGAGCTGCCTTGCCCTCTTTAGGTCGCCATCGGCAAAGTAGGGTTTTTTGCTCACGCAGAGCGATCCGGGAAGGATGCTCATGGCAGGGGTTTCTCCTTCGAGGAAGAGGTGTTCGGCCAATTCCTTCCGGTTGATCGCATAGGCGAAAGCCTGCCGCACTTTCTTATTGTGGAAAGGAAATACTTCGGTATTTAAAAAATACCAAAGGACCCCTACTCCACTCACACGATGCAGCTTTTTTTCTTTTTGCATGGTGGGAATGGCTTCAAAAGGGATGCCAGAAATAGGTTTTCCCAGCCAATCTAAATTCCCCTTTTTGAAGAGGAGCAAATTGGTCATTGAATCGACGATCATCTGCACATGGATTCCCGGCAAATGCACCTGGCCGGCATCCCAGTAATAGGGATTTTTGACGAGCGTCAGCGAATGTCCCTCCTGCCACTCCTTCACCGCGAAGGGACCGTTGGAAACTCCCTCAACACTCCGATGGACAGGAGCGTACGAGGCGCAAGAGGTGGATTCCAGGAAATAGGGGGCGGGATATTCGAGTTCGACCACCAAAGTCCTCTCATCAACGGCGCGCACTCCCACCGCATCCAGTCCCTTTTCATTTTTAACGACGGCTTCGACATTCTTGATGGGATAAAAATTGAGGGTCCCCGTGGTTGGCAACGCAGGATTGACGACCCGTTTCCACGCATACTCAAAATCATAGGCGGTGACGGGGTCTCCGTTGGACCACATGGAGGGGCGCAAATGGAAGGTATAGGTCTTCTGATCGGGAGAGACTTCATAGCTCTCCGCAACTCCGGGGACGAGGCTCCCGTTGAACCCACGGCGCATCAACCCTTCATGGCTCATTTTGACGACGATGCTGCCCGGATAATTGTGGGCTAGGCCAGGATCTAAACTTGCCAGTTCCCGATAAAAGCTAATTTCTAAAAACTTTGAGGTTCCCTCCGTGGAGGATTTCTGGGTGCGATAAATAATCACTCCTGCCGCCAGCAAGAAACAAAGACCCCCCAGAAGCACTTTTTTCATCTTCATCAATGATCAACCTTGCCAAACATTGGGTATAATTGTTCGCTTTAGTCTTAACGATTTGGCCTTTAACTTCCAGAAAATTTAGAGATCTGACGTGGATTCAACAGTTCAACGCGGAGGCGCAAACATACTTTTACGCATAAGTTTTGCTTGAATTTTTTTTAAACGCAAAGCCGCGAAGACGCAAAGGCGCAAGATAAGAGTGAGGATACATATATTCCCTTCTTTGCGTCTCCGCGGCTTTGCGTTTAAACCTGGCCTGCACCACTACAACTCGATGATAAGTCCGTCATAGGCTAAAGAAATTCCCTTGGGAAGCTCGCGGGTCACGACTGCATGATCGATCTCGTGGCCAATATGGGTGATCCATGTTTGGGAAGCCCCAATCTGCTTTGCAAAATCGATCGCCTCTTCTATCGTAAGATGTCTTTTAGAAACGCCTCTTGCCGTTAAGTATTCATTGGGCTTCGCAGCGCTGACGACAAGCGTCTTGACCCCGGCAAGGGCATCGCAGACCTCTTCGGTGAACTCATTGATATCGGAGATGAAGGCAAAATCTTTCCAGCGGAATCCGGTGACTTTCATCTCGCCTTGATAAAAACTGACAAAATCCCAAATCAGGCCCTGAAATTCCACAGCGCCGAAATCGTGATCGAGAAGGTGGAAATCGAGATCTGCGCAAATGGTCTCTCCAACTTTTTGCTCCCGCATCAGATAGTGGTAGCGCAGTTTGAGCTCATCGAAGGTCTCAATGGAGAGGAGGCAGGGAATTTTTTGCCTCTGCAAAAAGTTAAACGCCCGCAGATCATCCAAGCCGCCGATATGGTCAAAATGGGAATGGGTGAGAAGGAGTCCGTCAATAGACCGAATCTGATATTTCAAAGCCTGCTGTCGAAAATCGGGACCGACGTCAATGAGAAAAGTTTTTCCCTGGGCCTTAAGGAGGCCAGAGGGACGAAGCCGCCGGTCCATGGGATTCTTCGACGTGCACACAGGGCAGTCACATCCGATGACAGGCACCCCTGTCGACCCTCCGGAACCCAAAAAAAGAAACTGATTGTTCATCCGTCCTCCGGCGGAAACCCGGCCCTTAAGGGCCGGGTATTTTCAAAAAGACGACTTGGGAGGGGTACGAAGCCCCTCCCAAGACGCAGTAACAATCCCCGGCCTTAAGGCCGGGGTTCACACGATTAATTTTTCTAGATTTTTTTTCTCGGCCATTGCTTGCACAAGCAGCTTGGCATAGTAGGCGTGGTATAAAAGCCCGCGCGAGCCCATGCCTGTGACCACCCAGGTCCGCTCATCTAGATTCTTTAAAAGTGGCACATAGTGAGAGGCGTTCATCACACGGACGGCGGCCCTGCACTCAATCACTTCCCCCAGTTGGGGAAGCAGGTTAGCCGCTTTTGGCTGCAGCTCTTGAAGCGCAAAGGCCAGGTCCGGCGCCTCCGATGTGAAAGTTCTCTCATATGTGGCTCCAAGATAACAGAGGCCGGGGGTTTCGCTCATGGCGATATAGCCATCGCCTACAATGCTTCGGGAAAGAAGAGGGCCTTTGCAGGTCAAGATCTGCCCTTTGACATAGCGGAGCTTTAAGTCGCAGCACTCTTCGAAATGGGCGACCCCACTGCCTGCGGCGATGACAACTTTGTCGTAGTCTTTGAGCTGCTCTAGCCGATCGATTTTTACAGGGTAGAGAACAGCCCCCTTTGCTTTGCAGGCGAGCCAGAGCCCTTGCAGGTAGAGTTGGGTGAACACAGTGATCCCCGACTGGATGAGGTACCCTGTCGAAGCATGAGGGACCACATCGGGGTAGTCGGTGAGCAGCGGTTTCATGCGCAAGATTCCCGCGTCATTAAACACCGGCTGCTGCAAGGTGCGCTGCGCGACTTCTAAAAGCTCACGCGTTGCCGCGATCCCCTCGTTTGCTTTCCAGCTATATCTCCCTTCCCTTCCAGGATAGGGGTGCATGAGTCCGCAGGCAATGCCGGAGGCGCCGCCGCCCACGCCAAGGGGATCAAATAAAGTTACAGAATAGCCTTGGCCGAGCAAATGGTAACAGGCCGCAAGGCCGCAGAACCCGGATCCAATGATTGCGACAGTCATATCTTTATCTTGCGTTGCATGAATACATAACTTTCTGCAGAAAAATTAAAAAAGAAAAGGGTCGCCGGCGTCAGCATCGCGCAAAACGGAAGCATGATAAAAAACCAAGTAAACCCGATCGAGAGCGTCCGCGTCGCCTCCACATAGCTGGACCCTGCAATCCTGGCAGCTAGCGAGAGAAGCCCAACCACGACCAAGACGGGAAAAAGGCCGAGCAGGAACAAGGCTGAGTGGGTAAACGGATTCTCCAATAATTTCTGCTTCCACTCCGAGAGCGTATTAAATTTGGAGCGGAGGGCAGCGACCGGCGTGACAAAAAAGAGCATCGCGAGGCTCAACACGCTGAGGACAAGCAGCCCGAGGACCAAAAGAAACGGGCCGAAGGAGAGGATGACCTTCAAGACCATGCCGACGCCGGGAATCATCTTCATCAAGTAAAAAAAGCCTAAGGTCACCCATAAGGCCAAATAGGTTAGGACGAGCGGGATAGCCAAGGAAGAAATTTCTAACATGATGCCTCCCGAATCACGCACGGTTTTGCGCACGCTAAGGGGGAGTCCTTTGACTTCGTGATGATAGATCCGAATGATGATCACCCCCGCTGCAATCAAAACCGCTGTGGAGACAAACATCGGCAGGAAGGTGAGGCTCATGGAGATCCACTCTCCGGAGCAAACGGCCAGGGTCCGGCAAAAAACGGCGATGAGTCCGCATGAGGCCAAGACAGGAAAAAGGAACCAAAATTTCTTCCTGGAAAAGGAAAAAGCCAAGGAGCGATTGAAAATAAACTCTACATCTTTCCACGTCATGCTAGGAGGGTGCCTGCAATTTAAGGGTTCGTCGCTTTTGTGGATTATTTTGGCCGATTTTCAACCCAAATGCAAGGGGTAATATACGGAATGTTGATATTACCCCTTGCATTTGGGTAGAAAACCGGCTCAAAAAAACCGCAAAATCGACTGAACCTTAATTTGCAGGCACCCTCAGGATTGTACACGATCTTTATAAATATATCTAGGGCGGACAATCGGAGTTCCTTTTCCCCCGCGCGCCTCGCACCGCTCATAGACAATCTGGATGGCGATTCCCACAGCCCGCGACAGGCCGAAAAGAACTGTGTAGTACTCGGGATAGCGGAACCCCGCGGCTGTAAGCAGGGTACCCGAAATTGCATCGACGTTCGGATAGGGGTCGGAAATTTTTGGATTTTCCTTCAGCACCTTAGGACCCGTCTTCCGAAGGAGGAGCGCTATTTTCACCAAAGGGTGGTCGGGGAAATGCTTCCTGGCAAATTCATACTGAACCGCCGCTCGGGGATCTTCAACGCGGAGCACAGCGTGGCCGAAACCGAACACGAGTTTGCCGGTCTCTAGGCGGTGCCGAAGCAGCTTTTCCACATCCGCCTCTGTCGCGGCCTCCCCTACCTCTCTCAAGACCTCTTGGACAAATTCCAAACAGTCCTGATTGGCCCTGCCGTGGCGCGGCCCCGCAAGTCCGCAGAGCGCAGCGCAGATCGAGCCGTACATATCTTCCAGTCCGGAGGCGACGGCCTTCCCCACAAACGTCGACAGGTTGCCCCCGCCGTGATCGTAATGCAGAATATTGAATAATTTGAAGACCCGGGTCAACAGCTGAGTGTCCGCCTCCGGCACCCGAAGCATTTGGGTGAAATTTTCCATATAGCCTAAATTCTCATTAGGCGGCGGCGTGTCCCCCCAGCCGGCATGGTGATTGATCACAGCTGCAGTCAGGTGGGGCAGCTTGGCGATCAGCTCCAAACAATCTTCTTTATAATCGCCCGATTTTTGGAACACTCCTAAGATCAGCATCGCAGCAGAGTAGAGCTTCATCGGATGGCCCTGCCGAGGCAATGCCTTAATATGATCGATCACCGCTTTGGGGCAATGGGACCTCTTCTTCAACTGCGCATAAAACTGCGCCGTTTCCGATTCAGCGCCCTCTTTTCCATGATAGAGAAGATAGAGGACTTGGCTCGGCTCCCAGGTACTCACTTCATCGATCGTCTTTCCCACATAAAAGAGGCCCTTTTGCGGATCGACATACGATGTGGTGCAATACCCGACAGGATAGCCGCGCATTCCCGTCTCTAGCTGGTCCTTGGTGATTTGAAATAAAACTTCCATGAAGTTCCTATAGTAAATGAGCGATTAGGGCGCGCTCTTCGATCAATTCCTTTTCCGATTTCAAGATTAGGTCCTTAAGAAACGGGTCCCAGGTCGCGCCCGATACAATCTCCACTCTGCCATTTCCTTTCGACCTGCACGGAAATGAAAAGATCAAGTCCTTCTCGATCCCATAGGGATTGCGATCCGTGCATAGCCCTACGGAAAACCACTCCCCTTCCGGGGTCGGCAACAACAAAGAACGGATGCTGTCGATCACCGCATTGGCAGCGGAGGCCGCCGAAGATTTCCCTCTGGCCGCGATTACCGCCGCGCCCCTTTTTTGCACCATGGGGATGAACTCCTTTTTCAGCCACTCGTGATCTTGGACCACCTCGGGGACCGGTTTGTGATGGATGGTTGCATGCATGAAATCAGGGACCTGGGTGGCCGAATGATTGCCCCAGATCACTGCGCGCTGCACTGCCGTCACGGGCACATGCGCTTTTTTTGCCAAAAAGGAAGTCGCACGATTTTGGTCCAGCCGCGTCATGGCAAAAAAGCGGCTGCGCGGAATGGCCTTCGCATGGTGCATGGCGATCAGACAATTGGTGTTGCACGGATTGCCCACGACAAAAACGATCACATCTTCTGCCGCTACTTCGCCGAGCGCCTTGCCCTGCTCAATAAAAATCTTTCCGTTGTCGGTGAGCAGGTCCTTCCGTTCCATGCCGGGGCCGCGAGGTTTCGAGCCGATGAGAAGGGCGAGATTCACCCCCTCAAAAACTTTTTTTGGATCCGTGCCGATCACCACCTCTTTGAGCAGAGGAAAGGCGCAATCGTCGAGTTCCATCACAACGCCTTTCAAGGCCTCAAGGGCTTCCGGGACCTCAAGAATATGGAGGGCGATGGACTCTTCCCTGCCGAGCATTTCGCCGCTGGCGATCCGGAACAAAATACTATAGGCAATTTGCCCCCCGCCGCCCGTCACTGCGATCCGTTTCATACATATCCTTTTTTTCGGATTCTAGGAAGGGCACTATTAAAAAGCAAAGAGCAAAGAAAATTATTTTTTAGAATGCTCGGATACAGAGCGGCGCTTGATTCCCCATAGGGTCGATTGTCCGAACGAGGAAGACCATTCCCGATAGGGAAGGCTGACGAGGAGGATCGATTTGGCAAAGTCGCAGCCAGTCAAAATTCACACAACTTGAGTGGGCGGAGTATAATACAAAAAAATAAAATATGTCGTTTTTCGTTGTATTTTAAAAATCCCTAATAAACCTTGGAAACTTAAAGCGAAGACATGGTATCATCGATCCATGTCTATCGGTATTGTCGTATTTATGTATGCCGCCTGGTCCAGCGTGTTTTCCCTGGGCAAGATGGCGCTTGCTTATAGCCCGCCCCTGTTTTTGACCGGCTTCCGCATGACCTTGGCCGGCGTTGTGCTTCTCGGCTATCTCGCCTTCCGCAACCGCATCTCTTTTAGATTTACGGGCAAGCAATGGGTTTCCCTGCTCTTCCTCGCCTTTTTTAGCATCTACCTAACCAATATTTTAGAATTCTGGGGCCTCCAGTATTTAAGCGCCGCCAAAACCTGCTTCCTCTATAGCCTTTCCCCTTTCTTCGCCGCCCTCTTCTCATACCTCCATTTCAATGAAAAAATGACCAAAAGAAAATGGATCGGCCTCGGCATCGGCTTCTTAGGCTTTCTCCCTGTGCTATTTACGCAGACGGGCTCTCAAGAATTATTTAGCATCTCCACCTTCCTGTCATGGCCCGTCCTCGCCATCATGGGCGCTGCCTTAACTTCTGTCTACGGATGGGTCCTGCTCCGCCTCATCGTTAAAGATGAAAGTTTCTCTCCATTAATGGCCAACGGCAGCAGCATGTTCATCGGGGGGATCTTGGCCCTTGTCACCTCCTACTTCGTCGACAGCTGGGCGCCGCTTCCCGTCGCGTCCGTCAACTTTCTGCCCTTCTTAAATCAAACGCTCCTCATGACCCTCATTTCAAATATCATTTGCTACAACCTCTATGGGATGCTGCTCCGTAAATATACTGCTACCTTTCTTTCGTTTGTCGGTCTGCTCAGCCCGATTTTTGCCTCGCTCACCGGCTGGATCTTCCTGGGAGAGACACCCTCATTAATTATTTTTATCTCTACAACGATTGTCTGCTTGGGCCTCTGGATTGTGTATCAAGCAGAGCTGAAACAGGGCTATATCAAGTCTACCCCAAAAGCACAATAATAATTTCTTATAATTTACAACATAATTACATAATGATATAATTACACCACAACAAGGTGTAATTATGAATAAAATAGATAATAATTTTGAATTACTTATTAACAGAAAACAAGGTCAACTCTTTGATGTCAAAGATGGAGAGCTGGTTTCCCTATCTTGGTTTCAAAGAATCCGTTATGCGGTTCAAAATAGTTATCGACAGGCTGTCCAGGCGCGTTTGAAACCTCTGGTCTCCTCACTTGCTGGCCGCATTACCGATGAAACTCAGGTCCAGTCGCTCAAACGGCTTCCCCTCTCCATATTTGACCGCACAGCCTTAAGCCAAAGCTTTCTCAAATCCATGACTCCCAAGCTGACAGAAGAGCAAAAGACCGACAACCCTGAGATGAACCTGATGATCCGAAGAATCGAACTCGCCTTTAGGCTGGGAATCCGGCCCCAAGGGACCGACGAGGGAACGAGCGGGTCCTACTTTCTGAAAGATATCCGCGGTAAAAAGCTCGGGATCTTTAAACCCGCGGACGAAGAGGTCCTCGCCACCCATACTCCCAAACTATCCAGCAAAATTAAAAAGATTTTTTACAAAATCTTTCCTTCACCGACATCCACAAAATGCATGGAAGGCGCAGGTTATAAAGCGGAAGAGGCCTCAAGCCGCATCAGCGAATATTTAGGCCTTTACACGGTTCCTCTGACAAGAATTACCCGCCTTAGCCATCCCGATTTCTACTATTTACCCGCAGTCAGGGACAAAGGAACGCTCCCCCTTAAAGAGGGATCTTTGCAAACCTTCGTTCAAAATTCTGAAACTGCCGAAGTCGCTCTTGGGATTTCTGACCTATCCCGTTACGCTTCACGCTTTTATCAATGGTTATTGAGCAGTCCTGAGAGAAAAGGAAAATTATACGAGCGGATCTGTGACGAAGAGTTCCAACGTTTTGCCATCATCGACTTTCTCGTGGGGAATCTTGACCGCCATTTAGCCAATTGGATGCTGCCGAAAGACAGCACGGCTGAAACCACGGAAATTAGCGCGATCGACAACGGTTATGCGATGCCGCATAAACATCCTGAAAAGAAAAGGACCAACCAGTACCTGTGGAGAATTCTTCCTCACGCGCAGGTAAACTTTGGCGCTGATGCACGAGAAATTGCTGCGGACTTGAATGAACAACAGATCATAGACATCCTCATGAACACGGACAAGAACCCAAACAAGCAATGTTTGATCAACGAGGGACAAAGGGATTGTTTAAGAGATCGTATCCGCATCTTAAAGCACTTTGTCGCAAGTGGAAAAACGCCTTTTGAATTAGCCCAGGTTAAACGTCAAACAGCGGTGGCAAAGGTCTTAGAAGACCTCGCCGATAGTGCAGCGTATGCCGTGCCGGCGGGCGCCTTAGCCGCTCCAGTGCATAAAAAAAAGTATTCAAGGGCATGTCTGCGCTTGGCTTTGCGTTAAGGGCAGGAGGTAATTGCAAAACTCACTTTTTAGACAAAAATTGATGATTTTGGTCCAAATGGAGTTTTGCAATTGCCTCGAACGTTCACCGCAGTTTTTCCAAAGCAAACAGGACTCCAATCCCAGCGGCAACGCTGAGGGCAATCCTCGCGGTTTTCGTCCCCGTAGTCATGCCTTGTCCTGTTAATGGATTCGCTCTCACTTCGGCAATTTTATGGGTGCCTGAAGGCGGCAGCATCTTGCTCATAAACATCTCGTGAGCCTTCA
>JABDEH010000041.1 GCA_013287215.1 Chlamydiota bacterium | reverse complement strand
TGGAGCGATCTTTTTTGGGAATTATCAAAACATACAAAAAAAGGCCGCGCCTTAATTATTCTGGATGAGATTTCCTGGATGGACGCGGAGGACCCTGATTTTTTGGGCAAATTGAAGACGGCGTGGGATTTATATTTTAAAAAAAATGACAAACTGGTCCTTGCCATTTGCGGTTCTGCGGCAGCATGGATTGAGAAAAACATTTTAAGCAGTACCGGTTTCTTAGGCAGAGAATCCCTAATATTAACTCTAGAAGAATTGCCGCTATATCACTGTGCGGAATTCTGGAACTCAGAAAATACGCGAATTTCGGCGCACGAAAAAATAAAACTTCTTGCTGTCACCGGCGGGATCCCAAGATACCTTGAGCATATCAATCCCCTCTTATCTGCCGATGAAAATATTCGTCAGATGTGTTTTAATAAATCGGGCATTTTATTCAATGAGTTTGAAAAGATTTTTTCTGATTTGTTTAACAAGAAAAATGTGCTATATAAAAAGATCGTGAGCTGTTTGGCAGATGGGCTTTCTGATCAAAAAGCTATCAGTAAAAAAACAGGAATTCAATGGGATGGCGACTTCTCAGAATATCTCGATGACCTCGTCAAATCTGGTTTCATCTCTAGAGACTTCACGTGGGATATAAAAACGGGCAAAACTGCTAAATTGAGCCATTACCGTCTAAGGGACAACTATTCCCGATTTTATTTAAAATACATTTTGCCCAACCGCCAAAGGATTGAATTGGGAGATATGTCAAAAGCCTCCATGTCCAGCCAAAAAGGTTGGACCAGCATCATGGGATTACAGGTTGAAAACCTGGTATTAAGCAACCGGCATCTGATCAAAAATGCTTTAAAGATCGATCCGAATGATGTGGTCTGCGATAATCCATTTTTCCAAAGGAATACTAAGAAGAAACGGGGCTGCCAAATCGACTACATGATCCAAACACAGCACAACACCTTGTATATTTGCGAAATTAAATATTCAAAAAATGAAATTGGGACCGAGATTATTGATGAGATGAACGAAAAAATTAAAAGACTCCAGCCACCCAAGAGATTTTCGTTTAGGACTGTATTGATCCACGTGAATGGGATAAGCGAAGCCTTAGAAGATAGCAAGTTTTTCTCATACACGATCGACCTCGGTGATTTTTTAAAACCGATTGGTGCGCAAGCATGAACGTGCCCCATTCTTTTAAAGGCTAGTTGTTAAGCCTTTGATAAAGAATAGATTAAAAAAATCCTAGCTATTTAGTACTAGACAGTGGTACCATGTGTATGATAACACAGAGACAAGGCCCTAAAAATGAATAAAAAGCATGAACGGATCCTGGCATCGGTCTTTAAAAATCCAGTCCCCTCGAATGTGGTCTGGAAGGATTGCGAAAACCTTCTTGTTGCACTTGGAGCCGATATTTCTGAAGGGAATGGGTCTCGTGTAAGGATTGAACTAAATGGGGTAAGAGCAGTGTTTCATCGCCCCCATCCAAGAAAAGAGATCGATAAGGGAGCCTTGGTCTCACTTAGAAAATTTTTAGAAAATGCAAATATAACTCCTAAAGGAGAAAAAGGAGCAAAATGACTAACATGATGAAATATAAAGGATACATTGGGCATGTCGAATATGACGATGAGGCCAAAATCTTTCATGGTGAAGTCGTCGGGCTCAAAGACATCATCACTTTTCAAGGCAAGAGTGTCAAAGAGCTCGAAGACGCATTTGAAGATTCTATCAACGACTATCTTGCTTTTTGCAAAAAAAGGGGCGAGAAGCCGGAGAAAACTTTTTCAGGCACTTTCAATCTAAGGATTCCACCTGACCTGCATGCCAAACTCGCTTTTCAAGCAAAAACCATGGGCATCAGCTTAAATAACTATGTGACTGAAAAGCTCCGTTCTATTGATTGAAAAAACAGGCCACGGGCCTGAACCCGTGGCTTCCTCATGGTATTTTTTCTTATTGCGTCTCCGCGCCTTTGCGTCTTTGCGTTTAAACTGTCCCACTCACTTCAGATCCGCAGACGAAGAATTGACATTTTATCGGAAATCCTGTCTTCTAAGGTAAATATGGCCAAAAAATACGACGAAAGCACGGTTAAATCCTTAGACGCCCTCTCCCATATCCGGCTCCGCTCCGGCATGTACATCGGCAGGCTGGGCGACGGCTCCCACGCGGACGACGGGATCTACGTCATGCTCAAAGAGGTGATCGACAACTCGGTCGATGAGTTCATCATGCGCCATGGCTCGAAGATCGAGGTGGACCTCGATGAAAAAACCTCGAAGGTTTCGGTGCGCGATTACGGGAGAGGCATTCCGCTCGGTAAAGTGATCGAGTGCGTCAGCCAGATCAACACGGGCGCCAAGTACAATGACGATGTCTTCCAATTCTCGGTCGGCCTCAATGGCGTGGGAACCAAAGCGGTGAACGCGCTCTCCTCACATTTTCTGGTGAAGAGCGTCCGCGAGGGAGAATTTGTCGAAGCGAAATTTTCCCGAGGCATCCTCAAAGATAAAAAGAAAGGGAAGACCAAAGAGCCCGATGGGACCTATGTCGAATTCATCCCCGATACGGAGATCTTTAAGAAGTTTCGGTTCCAGAAGGAGCTCATCACGAAACGGCTCTGGCACTATGCCTACCTCAATACGGGCCTCACGCTTTTATTTAACGGCGAGACGATCCGCTCAGAGCATGGGCTGCTCGATCTACTCAATGAAGAGGTGAAAGACGATCGCCTCTATGAACCGCTCCATTATACGGGAAAAATGCTCGAGTTTGCGTTCTTGCACTCGTCGAGCTACGGCGAGACCTACTTTTCGTTTGTCAACGGCCAGTATACCCAGGATGGAGGCGCTCACCTTTCGGCCTTCCGCGAAGGGATCTTGAAAGGGGTGAACGAATTCGCGAAGAAGAACTTCCAAGGGGTCGATGTCAGAGAAGGCATTGTGGGCGCGATCTTGGTGAAGGTGAAAGACCCGGTATTTGAGTCGCAGACGAAGAATAAACTCTCGAACAATGAGATCCGCGGGCCGATCGTCCAAGAGGTGAAGGAAGCGGTCCAAGACCTGCTCTATAAATTTCCGGAGTCGGGCAAGAAAATCCTCGATCGGATCTTGTTCAATGAAAAGCTACGCAAAGAGCTCGCTGCAGTCAAAAAAGAGGCCAAGGACAAGCAGAAGAAGATCTCATTCAAGATACCCAAGCTGCGCGATTGCAAATACCACTTTGGCGATGGGACCAAAGAAGGTGAGCGCTCGATGATCTTCCTCACTGAGGGAGAATCGGCCTCTGCCTCGATCGTGATGACTCGAGATCCCCTTTCGCAGGCGGTCTTCTCGCTGCGCGGCAAACCGCTCAACGTGCATGGGATGAAGCTGGACCAGCTCTACAAGAATGAAGAGATGTTCAACCTCATGTCGGCGCTCAACATCGAAGATGACCTGGCCAACCTGCGCTATGGAAAGGTGGTCTTAGCGACCGATGCCGACGTGGACGGGATGCACATCCGCAACTTGCTCACCACGTTCTTCCTCACCTACTTCGAGGGACTCGTACTCAATGGGCATCTCTACATCCTCCAAACTCCCCTCTTCAAAGTGCGCAACAAGGAAAAGACCCTCTACTGTTACTCGATTGAAGAGAAGGACGAGGCGGTGAAGGCGCTCAAAAAAGGAGTCGAGATCACCCGCTTTAAGGGCCTCGGCGAGATTTCTCCGGAAGAGTTTAAGCAATTTATCGCGAAAGACATCCGGCTCATCCCGGTGACGATCAGCAACCTCTCCGATGTGAAGCCGACCCTCGAGTTCTACATGGGGAAAAACACCCCCGAGCGGAAAAATTTTATCATGACTAATTTGAAGGGCGATGAATGGACGACTTAAAAGAACAGATGAAGGACCACTTCCTTCAGTACGCCACCTACGTCATTCTCGACCGCGCCATTCCGAATGTGGTCGACGGCCTCAAGCCGGTGCAGCGGCGCATCCTCGAGACGCTCTATAAGCAAAACGACGACAAGCTCCACAAGGTGGCCAACATCGTCGGACAGACGATGATGCTCCATCCCCATGGCGACGCGCCGATCTATGAGGCGCTGGTCACGCTCGCGAGCAAAGGGTTCCTCCTCGACCGGCAAGGGAATTTCGGCAACATTTTCACGGGCGATCCTTCAGCTGCCGCCCGCTATATCGAGACCCGCCTCTCCCCTCTTGCCCGTGAAGTCCTCTTCAACCCCGATATCACCGAAAAGATTCCTTCCTACGACGGACGCAATCTAGAACCGGTGACGCTTCCCGCCAAGATCCCCCTTCTGCTGCTGCAGGGCGCCGACGGGATCGCAGTGGGCATGTCGACCCACATCCTGCCCCACAATTTCACAGAGCTGCTCGAGGCGGAAATCGCCTATCTCGAAGGGAGGGATTTTAAGATCTTCCCCGATTTCCCCACCGGCGGGATCATGGACAAAAGCGAGTATGATCGAGGCCGAGGCAAGATCAAGCTCCGCGCAAAGATTGAGATCGCCGATCCCAAAACGCTCATCATCCGCGACATCTGCTATGGAACGACAACCGAAAGCCTCATCCGCTCGATCGACGAGGCGGCGAAGAAGGGTAAGATAAAAATTGAATCGATCGATGACTACACCGCGCGCGAGGTGGAAATTCAGATCAAGCTGCCCCGGGGCCAATACGCCGAAGAGATCCTCGACGCGCTCTATGGGTTCACCCAGTGCGAAGTGTCGCTCACCTCGCAGATCATCGTCATCAAAGACGGCCAGCCGTGGGAGACCAATGTCCATGAGATCCTCGCCTACTGCGCCGACAAGCTGGTGGAGTTCCTGCGCCGCGAACTGGAGATCGAGCGGGAGCGGCTCTTAGAGAAGATCTTCTACAAAACGCTGGAGCGGATTTTTATTGAGAACCGGCTCTACAAAAAGATCGAGACGGTGAAAACTCTCGAAGGGATCCACGAGGCGCTCGTCGATGCGTTCAAGCCCTACCACAAAGAGCTGCTACGCACGCCCACCCACGACGACCGAGAGAAGCTGCTGCAGATCCCGATCCGCAGGATTTCCCGGTTCGATATCGATAAAAACCAAGAAGAGATCGTGCTGCTCCAAGAGACATTGAGCGGCGTCGAGAAGGACTTAAAGAACGTCAAGAAGTATGCGATCGCCTATTTGAGAAAGTTGATCGACAAATATGGGAAAGCGTTTCCCAGAAAGACGCGCATCAAGGCGATTGAAGAGATCGACCGGCGCGCGATCGAGACGAAGCAGATCAAAGTGCAGTACGACCCCCAAACGGGCTTTGTCGGAACGAAAGTTTCAGGGCCGGTCCAGTTTACTTGTACGAATTTTGATAAGCTTCTCGTCTTGTTCAAGGATGGGACCTATAAAGTGATCCCCATGCCTGAAAAACAGTATGTGGAGCATGCGGTATGGGTCGGGGTGGCCGATAAGACCACGGTGATCAATGTGGTCTACACGAACACGGAGACCAAGCAGGCGTGGGCCAAACGGTTCATCGTCGAGCAGTTCATCCTTGACAAGACCTACCGCTATATTGAGGAAAATGGGAAGCTTGAGTTCATCTCCTCCGCGCTTGCGCCTGAGGTAGAGGTCCAGTTCGCCGGCAAGGGCGGGAAGAAGGCGAACAAGGTGAAGTATGCTTTGAAGGATGTGCTGGTGAAAGGAGCCCAGGCGCGGGGTGTCAGAATCGGGAAGCAGGAAGTGAAGGGGCTCAAGGGACTGTCCTAATGCAAGTTTTCCCTAGGATTCTGTGCGTAATACATATAGCCGGCGATGGCAGCCAGAGAGGCAGCGGTTATGGCACCTTTGGCAGCTTGGGTTATCTCAGCAGGCGCTAACAGCAATCGAGCAATCCCAATGTGTCCATTTCTTATTCCCTGCCAAGCCGCAGAGAGTTTGTCCACCGTGGATATCGTCTGCCCATCCAGTAACAGGGAGATAGGATCCCTATGCCCTCTCTCTGCGGAAACGTAAACAGCCCATCCTCTGAGCTTCCTTGAAATGGAATGGCCCTCGAGGAGAAAGCGAACAGTTTCCACATGATTGCCATATGCGGCTTCACAAACGGAGTATCCTCGGCTCTCCTCACTGATCGTGTCCCGGGCTAGTAATAGGCGGATGATCTCAGTATTCCCCCTTGCTGCAGCACGGGCCACAGTATCTCCTAGGTACAGATCCACAAAAATACGTGAAAATTTTCGGTTCGTTAACAAGCGTCGAACTTCCTCGGTTTGACCATTACGAACAGCATCTTGCACAGCGGCCTCTTCGTAACAGTACAATTCGTAAACGAACGGCTTGCCATCAATATGCGTTACTTTCTGGAAGCATATGGGGCAGTTTGGCGTTGTTATTGTTCGATTATGGAGCCACTGTGTGATACATTCCGCGTGAAACCGACACCAAGTTTGGTTAACCTGGTGCTCCAATCCAGCGGTCATCTGTTCATAGCATATGGGACACTCCGTCTCTATGGACAATTCGGTAAAAGGCTTTAAATTAACAGCAGACATTATCGCTCCATTTTTTGTTATAAATAATTATTGATCATTGTAATTATAGAATATTATCGTTTTTAATAATAAATAAACATTTTTTAATTTAACAATGTTTTATACGGAAAACTTCCGCATGCCCGCAACGCCGATGTTGGCTGCCCGGTCGTTCGCGTAGCCGTTGAGGGTGCCGCTGAGGCATAGGGTGTAGTAGCTACCGCGCGCCCCAAATAGCCCAACAAGACCACGGCGCCCAGCCATTTCATGACAGCGAACAGCAGTCGACGATCTATAAAGAATGATTCCTAAATGCCGCTTGGCCCAAAGTATGCAAGTGACAGCATCTAGCAAACTCGGCATCTGATAACCTTTCGCCTCTGCCAACTGCTTCTGGGCGGAATAATTTTTATTTCCACTTCCAGGAAGAACATCTTTGGTCATGACTCCCCACTCGAATTCCACTTCTGAGGGTTCGTTTACACCATGCGGAAAATTTATTATATCAAAACCTCCACATCCCTCGGCATCCTTCTCAAGTTCATTAAGAGTCCTTAGGGTGCGTGGTATCACGACAGAAACTCCATCAACGACGGTAGTGATATTTTTCATTAACGGGACGACAATATGCGTTTCTCGAGCCTTTTTCCCTTCATGACCGTAAATCGGGCAAGGGTCTTCAAGAAAGTCCACAAGCTCCTTTGGCATTGGTGGAAGTTTTTTCAAGAATTCTGCGGGATTTGCCCAATCGATTTTTGAGAGCGAGGTGGGATAAACAGCTTTGCGGAAACGTTTTGCTAATTCAGCATTTCCCGCTTGCAGGGCATATTCAGCTGCCTTGGAAAATAAATGGTTCCTCTCTGCGGGGTCTTTCAGTAAAGGGCATAGAGCCACGTAAGCTTCCAATTGGCGAGGGCTAACGGCAAGCACTTGCTTATAGATAGAAATCGCCTCTTGCGGATCTTTTTGCTGCGAGGCGATGAATAAGGCGCTCTCGATGAGCTCCTGGGATGGGTTTTTTTCTAAATCCAGACTCACGATGATCGCATCGATTTTTAACTTGGGGTCCTTCTGTTTGGCACGCCGTAAAGTTTCCACCGCTTCTGCCACTTTGCCTTCCTCGAGTTGATATAGGGCAAGATGGAGATGGGCAAGCGTCGCTTTTTCCGGTTGGTTTAATTGTTCATAAAGCAGAGGAACAGCCGCATAATCCTCGACTCTTTTTGTGTATAAAAATGCCTTGGCGTAGGCATCGAGGATTTCTTTTTCATTGATAGAGCTATTTGCAACCTCGAGGTAAAGGGCGGCGAGTTTCTGATTGCTTTCCTTAAAATGGGCCAGAGTGGGAATGCGGTCTTCTTTTTGCCACTCTTTAATCATATTTCGAAGGGCGTAATCCGGAGAGACTGTTGTAATTGGAGTGCTGCATGTTGGACATTTTGCATGCGGAGTTGAACTCTGAAACTGGTCAAGCGCTACCTCTTCAAAAACATGCCCACAATTGGTTACTACAGGTTCTTCCGGTACAGACCGGGTGATAAGACAGATCACTTTGTCCAAATTGACATTTTCGCTGGGAATTTCTTGTTTCACAGCTTCCGCAACCTTTTTAATACGCTCGATACACTCCCCAGGACCCATGCGCACAGGATCATACTTGTGAGGCGGGGCAGGGATATTTTGCAAAGGGGCGGAACCGGGTCTGAACCCCAGAAGTGCTCCGCTATTTGATGCTAACCATGACATAATTGCTGACATAAACCATCCTTCAATGTTTCTATATACAACATTTTACACTGTATAATTATTTAATTCAATTAATAAAATATAGTTTATATATGTTTAATTAATATTTAGCAAGATTAGTTTTAATTTAATATCGAACTAGATAAATTACAAATGCATCTGCTTAATAACAAGTCGCTTAGAGTGAACAGCGAAGATCTTATCGCAAAGAAAAATGTTGAAAATTTCTTTGCGTCTTCGCGACTTGGCGGCTTTGCATTGATAAAAACCTGCCCCAAACAAGCACGAAAACGACTTGCTCATCCCAGTTTTTTCTAAAAACGCCCGATTTATCCCCATGTTTTTTCTAAATTTCACGATTTTATCCCCATGTTTTTTCTAAAAACGCTTGATTTATCCCCCTGTTTTTTCTAAAATGAAGAAAAAGGGACATAGACAATGCGAAGAGATCACTTGAATTTTTTAAGACGATGGAGAAAGGACCCGATCCGGGTACCCCTCATGATCCGGGGTGCCAGGCAGGTTGGAAAATCGTGGCTCGTCAATACCTTTGGCCAAGAATTCGATCATTTCATCACCCTGAACTTTGAAAAAGACAAGCGTGTCCATGCCCTCTTTCCAGATCATGTGGACATCCCCAAAACGCTTGAGACCCTCCAGGCCTACACCCAAACCCCGATTATCCCCGGAAAAACGCTCATTTTTCTGGATGAAATTCAAGAATGCCCGGATGCCCTACGCTACCTGCGCTATTTTAAGGAAGAACGGCAAGATCTCCACGTGATCGCCGCAGGGTCGCTGTTAGAGTTTACCTTGGAAAAACTGGGGATGGCTGTAGGACGCATTGATTACCTATTCCTTTATCCCCTCTCTTTCATGGAATTTTTGGATGCGCAGCATCGAGAGGACTTAAGGGAAGCGATCACCCATCAAAAAGTGGACGCGGCGTCGCATGGGGTCATCTTAGACTATCTCAAAAATTACATGTGGCTTGGAGGGATGCCAGCCGTTGTCGATACCTGGATCAAGCACAAGGACTCGGCCCTCTGTCAACGGGTCCAGGACCGAATCATTGGAAATTATGAGGATGATTTTCAAAAATATGCCAAAAGACATCAAATTGAGACGGTGGGGAAGGTATTTCGCTCGATTGGAAAGCAGTTGGGCCATAAATTCCAGTATGCCAACGTCGACGGCGATATGAAAACCTACCCCATCAAACAGGGTCTACATTTACTCATCAAGGCAGGGGTCGCCCATCCCTGTTTTCATACCTCGGGTCATGTCTATCCTCTGAATGCAGAGATCAACGAAAAAAAGTTTAAAGTATTTTTCTTTGACATTGGGATTGCCCACCGCCTTTTGGGATTAGACTTGGCGGAATGGGTGACCACACCTTTCGAGATGGACTACTTAGGAGAGAGCGCAGAACAACTCGTCGCACAAGAGTTCATTGCTTACTCCAACCCTTCAAAACCGTGTGAGATTTATTATTGGTGCATTGAATCGAAAACGGGCAACGCCGAGGTAGATTTTATCGCCGTTAAGAACAAAGAAATTGTCCCCGTCGAAGTGAAATCGGGAATCAAAGGGGGAATGAAGAGTTTAAGATTGTTTTTGGAAACGCACCCTAAATCCACCTATGGAATAAAAATTTCAGAGGGACAGTTTAGCAAGCATGGAAACTTGGAAGAAATTCCTCTCTATGGGCTTGCAGGTTGGAAAAATTGATGAATCTGCTATAATCCGCCTCCATGAGAAACCCCACGATTCCCCTCGCCGAGCAGCTCCGCCCCCAAACGATCGAAGAGATGGTTGGCCAAGGCCACTTGATCTCGGAGCAGGGCTGGATTACCCGGACGATCGCCAGCAAACGCCCTCTCTCCATTTTGCTCTGGGGGCCGCCCGGCTGCGGCAAGACGACGCTCGCCCGCCTATACGCCAAGGCCTTTGATGCGGAGTTTGTGATTTTTAGCGCTGTGCTGCATGGGATCGCGGAGCTCAAAAAGACGATCGCCGACGCCAAAAACCATCCCCTGCTGGTAAAACACCTGATCATCTTCATCGATGAGATCCACCGCTTCAACAAGGCACAGCAAGACGCCCTCCTCCCCTACGTGGAAAATGGGACGATCACCCTCATCGGCGCGACGACCGAAAATCCCTCTTTTTCGCTGAATAACGCTCTCCTCTCCCGCATGCGGACCCTGGTGCTCAATCCCCTCACTGATGAAGACCTGCATACCTTGATGTTGAGGTACAAGGGCCCCCTTCCTTTGACCGAGAAGGCCAAGGAGCTCCTCGTCGGCATGGCCCAGGGAGACGCGCGCCATCTGTTCAACATGTTTGAAAACTTGGCCCAGGCCCCGGAAGGGAAGCTCATCGACGAAAGCGAGCTGGCAGAGTGGGTCCAGCAGCGGCCCGCGCTGTATGACAAAGCGGATGAGGGGCACTACAATCTGATCTCTGCGCTCCATAAATCGATCCGGGGCTCTGATCCGGATGCGGCCCTCTACTGGCTCGCGCGGATGCTCGAGGGGGGCGAATCGCCCCAGTTCCTCGCCCGCCGACTCATTCGGGCAGCCTCGGAAGATGTGGGCCTGGCCGATCCCGACGCGCTTAAGATCACGCTCGATGCCTACAGGGCTTATGAGCAGCTCGGCTCTCCTGAGGGGGAACTGGCGCTGGCGCAGGCGGTGCTCTACCTCGCCCTGGCCCCCAAGAGCAACGCGGCCTATGTGGCCCTGGGCAAGGCTCGGGAGCTGGCCAAAGAGACCACGCAGCACGGTCCTCCTAAGATCATCCTGAACGCCCCCACAAAGCTGATGAAGACGCTGGGCTACGGCAAGGGGTATCAGTACGACCACGACGCAGAGGGGGCCTTTTCAGGGCAAAATTACTTCCCCGACGGGATGGATCGTCCCGCGTTCTATGAACCGGTAGAGCGGGGTTTTGAAAGGGAAATGAAAAAACGGATCGACTATTTTACTAAATTAAGATCTTCCAAGATTAATTAAACATAATTAACTGTTGAAATATATACAAATTATGTTAAATTAAAAATAAAAAGATTGGAAGGTTGTTATGAAAAAACTTCTCATGGGCACCTTAATTTTTCTCATCCCTTTCTCTCCCCTGTCCGCTGAGGAAGACATCGCAGATCTTGCCACCAACACCGATGCCCTGTACAGAACCGGGGCCGGGGCCAAAGATGGCTGCTTTACCGCGCTCGCCTCTTCGATGTATGTCTGGGGGTTTGTGCTCACGGTGGGCATTGCTGTCTTAGTGGCCGTTTTACACCAGAGCAACTCAAGCGGCGCCCCAAGATTATGAAATTGATTGCCTTAACAGCTTTTCTCTTCAGTTTTTGGACAGCCGTTCTGAATGCCGATTACTGCTATTTTGTGCCGCCCAAAGGATGGGAGATCGTCAATCCGCAAAAGCTCACCGGCCGGGTCCAAGTCCAATTTTTAGGGAAAAGCAGCAAGGGCTTCTACCCCTCGCTCAACCTAGCCTTTGAAGAGGTCAACCTGACGATGCCCGAGTATCTCAAGGCGGTCAAAAAAATACATGAGGCAGACAGGAATAACACCTGGAGAGACCTCGGAAAAATCCCCACCAAGGCAGGGGTTGCCCACCTTACCCAGATCGACAGTGCCACAGCATCGGGCACGGTCCGGATCCTCCAAGTCCTTTTCCTCAAAGATCATACGGTCTACATCCTCACCGGCTCGGCGCTGAAAGAGGAATTTGCTGCTTACTACAAAGAATTTGAAAAGGCCTTTAAATCTCTCACGGTCACAGGCGACCTCGTCAGCACTGTCCCTCAAGCCGAAAGGCAGGAAAAGCTCAAAGCCTCGCTTGCAACCACCACCATCGACAATCTCCGCACGCTGGAAAAATTGCTCCATAAAGAATTTGCCGATATGGGGGCCCACTGGCAATTTCTCGTCATGCAGTCTGCCCTACAAAATCATTGAAGAGAAGATGAGGATCGGGCAACGCGTTAAGCTAAGATGTTTTAAGTTGCTCAAGAGTACGCTTTCTATAGAGGAAAACAGGATGGACAGGATCGACTAAATGTCGGCAGGATACGCAAGATGAAGAAAAATATGCATTATTATCCTTCGCATCCTGCCTGATCATGCCTATCCTGTAATCTCTTCTCTTATAGAAGCTTGTCTATGGAAATGTAGCACTTATGCGTTTGCGATTCCTTAGCTTAATGCGTATGTGCCTTGCCCTTGCCCGATCTTCTTGAATTAATGCAGGTATTGCCGACCCCGATCATTTTGTCGGCGCCGACAAAATGATCTGAGATGCCTATTCCACACTATCAGAAGAGATCAACCCCGATGCATCTTTGGGATCTAGCTCCAAAACAGGTTGAGAGGTTTTAACTCGTTTCCTTACCTCTTTAATCGGTATGGCAGGAAAGATGTTTTCAGGAAGAGTGCCGCCAAGTTCCACGATCGCTGAACGCACCTTTTTTCCTACTATTTCATGAGTTTCCATGGCGTCTCTTGGGTTGTTGACGCTTTCTCGTTTAAGCTTTTCCCGGGTTTGAGACATTCGGAATTGATTGGCAATCAGTTCGGTCGTATCCATCCGATCCATCAGGTTTTCTTTTGGCAAAATACCCTTACGAGCTTTAATTGCATCAACTCCAAGGCCACCATAAAGCCCTTTATACCCTGCATCATGGAAGAGGCCAAACATCTTATCTTGAACACCTGCATCTCGAGCAGCACCAGACAGGGCTTTGAATTCTACTGAAGCCTGCTCTCGTGTTTCTAGTCTTTCGAGGTCAGCGGCCATTTGATCTGAAATCTCTTGCCTGCGTGTTTGAATGGCAAAATACTTTTGGGCATCTGCAATTTCAGGTTTTCTGGGATCGCCATTTTGGGCAATGAGGTAACAAGCTAAACGGGAGAGGTACCAATCTGCAACTTTTCTCTCAGCTTGCTTGCCGATGCCAATCATTTTGTGGGCGCCCACAAAATGATTAGAAGGGTCATTACCCGATTGCTCGCAAGACGTTATCGCTTTTTTAATGGTGTTTTCAAATGTTCTCCATTCGGAATATCCCAAACAGGGCTGAAGGTCTCTCGC
>JABDEH010000040.1 GCA_013287215.1 Chlamydiota bacterium | reverse complement strand
ATTTTAGTGACCAGGCTCTATATCTAAAGGAAATGATCGAAGCGAGAATAAAAATGTCCCGAGCAGCACATTGGTTGCCGTGAGGAGGATCGTCTGACGATTTCCGCGCGCTTGCAAAGGGAACACATGAAGTGGCTTGCCTCTCTCCCCCATCGCAGCCCAGACGGTGCCCACCGGTTTAGCCGGGGTTCCCCCGCTTGGGCCGGCGATCCCTGAAACGGCAATGCCAAAATCTGCTGCCGTAACTTTAAAGAGCCCCGCAAGCATTGCTTCGACGGTTTCTTTGCTGACTGCTCCGTGTTCTTTCAAGGTCCTCTCGGAAACGTGCAGCAAGGTCTGTTTGAGCCCATTGGAATAAGCGACGACCGATCCCAGAAAATACTCAGAAGCTCCGGGAATCGCCGTCAAATGCGCCGCCATCATTCCTCCCGTGCAGGACTCAGCCAAGGCGAGCGTTTTTTTGCGCGCGATCATCGTGCGATGCACCTCCTCTTCGATTTTCCCGGAGGCGGACGAAAAGAGATATTGAGAAAAGGCGGAAGAAACTTTTTCTCGCGCAAACTGGAGCAGTTTTTGCGTGGGCGCTTTAATGGTGACGGTCAGCACGCCATGCCCGGGATAAATCCCTAAGTCGAGCTCAGGATGGGCAGCTTTTAGTTCGCGGAGCAGCGGATCTGCTTGATTTTCGATCAGAGAAAAAAAGTGGAGCACGGCGAGGTGCGCTGTTTCAGGCAAAATGAGAAGGGGCAGCGCCTGTTCTTTAAACATGACCTCCATCTCTACGGGGACCCCGGGCATCAGGATCAACCCTTTGCCTTCAGAGGAAAAATAAAATCCGGGCGCTGTGCCGACCCGATTGAGTAAGAGTTTTGCTTTTGCGGGAACCGTTGCTTGGTCTTTGAGGCTGGCCAACGTTTTTCCAAAGCGGCGCTCCAGATCTGCGGCAATGGTTTCGTCGTAGCGGAAAGGAGAGTGGAATAGCTTGGCGGCAACGTTGCGGGTATGGTCATCGATCGTGGGGCCAAGGCCGCCGGTTGCTATCACGAGAGAAGACCTATCGAGAGCTTCTTTTAAACCTAGCTCCAAAAGATGGGGATCATCGGGGAGCGTCGTGTGGCGCACGATCGTGTGGCCTGCGAGAGATAATTCTCGGCTTAAGAAATGCACATTTGTATTGGTCGTCTTGCCTGTGAGTATTTCATCGCCGATCGTCACGATTTCAATGCGCATACGTTGATATCCTGAGCTATCAAGTGAGGGTGCCTGTCGATCCATTCCAGACAACGCTTGCCGATGCGGATCGGGACGTTTGTCCGCTTCCCTTCAGCCAGGAGCGGAGTGGGGATCGTGTTGCTGCGCAGCCATTTCACCAGACGAGTGAATAGCGCGGTGTTGGGAAAGAAGGAGCTATCGACAACTTTTGAAAAGCTGTGATCTTTTGGATCTTGATAAATTTGCGGATACGAAAACTGGAGTCCCCAGGTGACGCTCCCCTTGCCGAGCACCATCGAGTGGAATTTGCCGTCGACGCGGGAAAAGAAAAAATGGTGTCCCTGAAGCTGAATGACAGGCTTCAGCGCTTTGATCAAAAATTTATCGGGACCTGCTTGCATGGCATACAGAATATCAGGAGTGACTGTAAAAATCGCAGAAAAATAACGCCTTAAGGATGTTTCGTCAGGGATGTTTCCCTCTTTGAGGGTATTGGCATAGGCTGCATATTTTTCTAAAAATTCTTCGTGGGAAATGAGTCCGTTTCGAGCGGATACCACTTCGCTCACGACATAGATGGAAAAGGGGCTGAGTGTGGAAAATAAGCTCTCCATCTCCTCTGCACCTAAGAGCACTTGATGTTTTAGCCATTTGGAAACTCTGAGAACTCCCTCTTGGGCTGGCGTGCTTATTCGAAGGGTATTCACACGGTTTCAACTTTCTTGAATTTTTGGACAAAGCCCTGGATCAGGACCAAAACAATTCCTGTGGAGATGGCGCTGTCGGCGACATTGAAGATTGGATAGGTATAGCCCCAAAATGTGAAATGGAACATGTCTACAACGTGGCCGTAGATAAAATAGTCAAGCACATTGCCGATCGCACCGGCGACGATCAAAGAGAAAAAGATCTGACGCGCTGTACTTAAAGGAAAAAAAATCAGGTAGGTGAGCAGTCCGCCGATCACTGCAATACGCAAGTACAAGAGAACTTGCTGGAAAGAGGCAAACATCCCCCACGCAGCGCCTTTGTTGATGACGTGGTTAATGGAAAAGCCGATCCCATGCCAATCTTCAAAGACAGCGATGCCTCCATAAGGATAAAAAGCAGAGGACCAGTGCATGAGCGGAATTGTGTTATGCACATAATCTTTAGTAATGAAATCGACTGTCAAAACGAGAGCGATCAAGAAGAACAGCAGACCGGCCCTCTTGAGGTTCATAACAGCCCTTTCTCAAACTTCTCTTGGGCCTTAACCGTCATGGTCGCATAGGGAATGGCCTCGAGGCGGGGCAGGGGGATCTCTTCGCCGGTGATATCGCAGACCCCGTAAGTTCCCTCGTTGATTTTTTCCAGCGCGCGGTCGATTTGCCGGAGCACGCCAAATTCTTTGCTCGTGATCTCGAGGCTGATCGTTCTGCCGAAATCGTCTGTCCCCTCATCCGCCTGATGTTGGGAATACCCGCGCGTCTCCTCAGGAGACTTCACCTCTTCGGTGGTACCCCTGACGAGCGCCGTCATTTGACGCTTGAGCAGTTCCAAGCGCTCTTTAAATCGTTCGATATCTTTTTTCTTTAGCGTCATAGGGTTAAAACCTCAATGTGTCTCTTCCGGGACAATGTTTTGAAGGGCATCCATCAACTCATCCACATGTTTAAATCGCCGGTAGACGCATGCAAAACGGATATAGGCAATCGTATCTAAAGCTTGTAAATGCTTCATGACAATTTCGCCCAGCTCCGTCGTGCTGATCTCACGGATTTGACTTTCCATGAGGTCTGCCGTAATTTTGTAGGCCAGCTGCCTGACCTGCTCATGACTGATTTGCGTATGGCGACAAGCCGCGTCCAATCCGCGCATTAACTTGTCTTGTTGGAAATCTTGGTACGTTCCATCCCGTTTTTTCACCTGGATCGTCAAATCTACCGTCTCAAATGTTGTGAATCTGCGCAAACAATGCAAGCATTCACGACGACGCCTCACTGCATTTGTGTCTGCAGCATTGCGTGAGTCGGTCACCTTTGATTCTTCGAGATTACAAAAAGGGCATCGCACCAACTTTTTCCTTGTTACCGCTTTTTTACATTTATCAAGGTTTAATTTGAATCAAAACTTTTCGTTTATATTTTTTGAGGTAATAACACCAACGTAAAGGCGCCAAGACGCGAAGACGCAAAAGAATCAATTGTATATTCTCGTTGCGTCTTTGCGGCTTGGCGCCTTTGCGTTCATGGTTTTCCCCACAACTCTCCACCTGCACGATGTTCGGAGGAGGTGAGATTCCCCTCAGGCGGGTCAAAAACCCGTCCTTCGGGCCGGTTCGCGCCCCGCATGGCGCTCACTTCGAACCTCACACGCACGCCAAACTCTTGGCGTGCTCTCCTCCTCACGATGTTCGGAGGAGGTGAGATTCGAACTCACGAAACGTTTTCACGTTTACACGCTTTCCAAGCGTGCTCCATCGGCCACTCGGACACTCCTCCACGAAATCGGGGTTACGATACTTAATGCGAATTTAACTTACAAGCTTTTTGACTTGAAAAGATCTAAAATAACAGTCATCATGCTTATCTATGAAAAAGGCTCTTTTTCTATGTTTTGCCCTCCTATTTGTTTGTTTTAGCTGCGGCAAGCCCGCCCCCGCTGTAGAGAAGCCGCGGGTCCTGGTCAGCGTCCCCGCTCATCAATATTTTGTTGAAAAGATCGGCGGAGGCACCCTTTCGGTCCATCCTTTGGTCCCCCCGGGGGCAAATCCTCACATTTTTGAGCCGACGCCGCGGGAAGTGGAGAAAACTAGAGGCGCCGTACTTTGGTTCACAGTGGGAGAATCCTTTGAAAATAAAATTTTAAAGGTCCTCAAAGAAAGAAATTCTTCGCTCCTTGCCGTCTCGATGTGCGAAGGGATCGATTTGATCGGGGGGACCTGCTCTTGCCACTCCCACGACCGGCACATCTGGCTCAGCCCCAAACAGTCCCAGGTCCAAGCAAAAACCATCGCCGCCAGCCTGATCCGGGCTTACCCGGCTTATGAAGAATTGTATAAAAATAATTTAGAGGGACTACTCAGCGAACTCGAAGCGTTGGACGTCAAGCTGGCCGCCATGCTAAAGCCCTTTGAGGGCGCAACACTGCTCGTCTCCCATCCCGCCTTTGGGTACTTCTGCAAAGACTATGGCCTGCGCCAAATTTCTGTGGAACATGAGGGCAAGGACCCCCTTCCTCAACACATCGCCTCAATTTTGGAAGAAGCCAGACGCTCGCCTATCCGCAGTGTACTCCTCCAGCCCCAGTACAACAACAAAGGAGCCGAACTGATTGCAAAAGACCTCAATATCCCCGCCTTTACGATCGATCCCTATTCAAGCGACTATATAACCATGATGGAATCTCTAGGCGAGGCTATCATTAGATGATTGTGATGGATGATGTCTCTTTCAGTTATGACAAAACCCTCGTCCTTGAAAACGTCACCCTTTCCATCCAAAATCGGGAGCTGGTGGGCATTTTCGGTCCCAACGGCGGGGGGAAGACAACCCTGCTAAAACTCCTCATGGGATTTTTAAGGCCTACACGTGGAACCATCCTCATCTCCGGAGATTCGCCTAAGGTGGCCTGCAAGCGGATCGGCTACGTCCCTCAGATCACCCGCTTTGACAAGCAATTCCCTCTCTCTGTCCTCGAGGTCGTCCTCATGGGCGCCCTTTCCAAACTGACCCCCTGGGGCACCTACCCTGCAGACGTCAAAAAAAAGGCCCGGGACATCCTCAAGCAGGTAGGCCTTATCGACAAAGAACACCACGCCTTCGGCACACTCTCCGGAGGGCAGGCTCAGAGAACTCTGATCGCCCGCGCCCTTCTCTCCGAGCCTGAGCTCCTCCTCCTCGACGAACCGACAGCGAACATCGATCCTGCGGCGGAAGAGGATGTCTATCAGCTCTTAAACAGCCTGAAGGGGAAAATGGCCATTTTAATGGTCACCCACGATCTCCAATCTATTTTACATTGGGCGGGACGGTTGCTCTGCGTGAGACGCACAGTCACCTCATACCTGCCTTCAGAACTCTGTTCCCACTTTGCCTTAGGTCTTTACCATGATAGAAGCACTTTACAATAACCCCTTCCTGCAGATGGCCCTCCTCGCGGGGTTTGCCGCTTCGATCACGAACGGCATTATCGGCTCTTACGTCGTGGTGAAAAGAATTGTTTTCATTGGAGGCAGCATCGCCCACTCGGTGCTGGGAGGAATGGGACTATTTCTCTGGCTCAGCAGAACTTACGACATCGCATGGCTCCACCCGATGCAGGGGGCCTTTTGTGCCGCTATCCTCTCCGCTCTCCTGATTGGATGGATCCATCTCAAATACAAAGAACGGGAAGACACTGTCATTGCCGCCCTGTGGTCGACAGGAATGGCCATCGGGGTGATCTTCATATCCCTAACCCCGGGCTACAATGTCGAACTCATGAATTTTTTATTTGGCAATATTTTATGGATCAGCCAGAGCGATATCCTTTATCTGCTCGGTCTCGATGCCCTAGTACTCGGGATCACTCTGATCTTTCACAAGAAATTTTTAGCGATTTGCTTTGATGAGCAGCAAGCGGCCTTGCAAGGCCTGAAGGTCCATGCGCTCTATCTGCTTCTACTCTGCCTCGTCGCTATCTCGGTAGTGCTTTTAATTCAGACCGTGGGCGCAATCCTCGTGATCGCCATGCTGACAATTCCGGCAGCCCTGGGCAGCTCGCTCACACACAGCTTGACCCGGATGATGGGCATCGCCATTGTGCTCAGCTGCCTATTTACCCTGGTGGGAACGATCGCCTCTTACCAGCTCAACTGGCCCCCCGGGGCCACCATTGCGCTGATCGCCGCCATGTTTTATCTACTTAGCTTTATGAGGGCTCGCTCTCCAGCGTAAACGCTTAGAGAGAGCAATAGCGATTAAAAATATCACGCCACGATCCTTTTTTTCTTGGGTGTTTTTTTGAATGACTGCGTTTTTTGTGTTTTCTATGCTTCATGACCCTGTTCTCCTTTGTTTAACGTCTGCGGCGTGTGGGCTCGGGCGCTATTTCCGCCTTTGTCTCTTTATTGATATCCTTTAGGGCTTCTTGATGCTTGTGGTGGTTCTTAAAAGTCACCTTAGAAGCCTTTCTTTTACTAAATGATTTCATAAATCGCCCTTGAGAATATATTTAATTACAATCTCCGCTGTCTTCATAATATAAAAAATATATTAATTAGTCAAGTAATGGTTTTGAACAAAAATGTTCCCTGTTGACTTTCAAGAGCCTGTTAGTTTATTATGGCCGTTTTCCTCTCCAGAAGGGATTTGTGATTCATAGGAGGTTACATGTACGCAATCATTGAAACTGGCGGTAAGCAGTACCGAGTCGAAGTTGGAAATATCCTCGATGTAGAATTGCTTGATACCAATCCAAACGGGAAGGTAGAGTTTAAGCATGTTCTCTTCGTTAATAATGGAACAGCCATTAAAATCGGCGCTCCCCACGTGGCACAATCGATTGTGCACGCTGAGCTGATCGATGAAGTGAAAGGCCCTAAAGTGGTCGTATTTAAGAAGTTCAGACGCCGCAAAGGCCTGACCCGCAAAAACGGGCATCGCCAGCGCTATACCCGCGTAAAAATTACCAATATCGTAGGCTAAGGAGGTCTCATGGCCCATAAGAAAGGACAAGGTTCTACTAGAAACGGACGAGATTCCAATTCACAGCGTTTAGGCGTGAAGGCATCAGGCGGCCAGTTCGTCACTGCAGGCAGCATTTTAGTGCGTCAAAGAGGCACGAAATGGCTCCCTAAAAGAAACGTCGGGATCGGCAGCGATGACACCCTCTTCGCGCTCATCGACGGCATTGTGACCTACCGCAAGACCAATCGCACTTCCGTCTCAGTCCTTCCCCGCGTTTAGTACCAGAATCGTTTGACCACAGAGGCTGTTCTCTGTGGTTACTTAATTAATTATTAAAGGTTTATGTTCGTTGACACCGTTATTCTTACACTCGCAGCCGGCCGTGGCGGCAATGGCATTGTCTCCTGGCGCAGGGAAAAATTTATTCCGAAAGGCGGCCCCGCGGGCGGGAACGGTGGAAGAGGCGGCTCCATTATCTTGGAGGCTGACATTCAAGTCCTCTCTCTGCAAGATTATCGCAATCGGCGCCTGATTAAGGCCGATAGCGGCCAGCCAGGCGGCGGGAACCTGAGGCAAGGCGCCTCAGGCGATGACCTGGTCCTCAAAGTGCCCTGCGGCACCCTCGTCAAAGATGTCCGCACCCACGAAATCCTCCATGACTTCACCCACGACAAAGAAAAGTGGACCCTATGCCAAGGCGGCAGGGGCGGACGGGGCAACAACTGCTTCAAATCCCCGACCAACCAAGCCCCCAATATTTGTACCGAAGGGACCCTCGGCGAGACGAAAGAGGTGGAGCTGGAGCTCAAGCTGATCGCGGACGTAGGCCTCGTCGGCTTCCCCAATGCCGGCAAATCGACCCTCATGACCCAAATCACTCATGTTCCCGTCAAAATCGGCGCCTATCCCTTCACCACTCTCCATCCCAACTTAAGCTATGTGCAGTTCGACGACTTTTCCCGCGTCCTCGTCGCCGACATTCCCGGGATCATCAAGGATGCTCACGAGAATAAAGGCCTCGGGATCGCTTTCCTAAAACACATTGAGCGCTCCTCTGCCCTTGTCTACGTCATCGACATCTCCGGCTTTGAAGGGCGCGACCCCATCGACGACTTCGAGGTGCTGCGCGCGGAACTTTCCGCCTATGACGAAACGATGAAAAACAAACCCTTCATCGTCGCCCTAAACAAAATCGACTTTGAAGGGGCAGAAGAGCAGGTAGAAAGGTTCCGAGCCTACTACCCCTTTTCTCCTTCCACCCTCTTTGAGATCTCCGCCAAAGAAGAGATCGGCATCCCCTCTTTCCTAGAGGCGATGCGCGCGCTCGCACAAGCCGAAAGCAAGCATTATTAAGGCAAAGGATTCATCTTTACAGGACAAGAACCTTTTGGATCCAAACGTCCATGCAGAACATTCAGCGCTGCTTCTAAAGAAGCTGGAATCGTACTGTAGGTTGCAAAGACAGGAATAGGTTCGGGAACCGCATGCACATCATACGGATCCCGCAATGCAATGACGGCGCATGGTTTGTTTAGTGCCGCAATCTCTAAAATTAACGCTTGCTGGTCCATACTTTTCCAAGCATTATATGTCAAAAACACGACTGCATCTTCTGTCTTCGCCCTTTTTAAAATCTCTGTCCGCTCCTCCTCGCTTATGCCCTCCTCGTCGTAAAAACAAGCTTTGTACTGTGTTGCGGCGCTGCAAATTTTGGGGGCGATGAGGCATACCGAGCGGCCGCCGAGGTCCGCAATACCGGAACGAAGCGCAGTCACCGAAGCCTCCGCAATACGACGGCTTACCTCTTGATGAGAGGCAAAAGCAATGGAAGGTTTTTGGATCTTATGTTTCAAGGCCAGAATTCTAGCTACCGAAGCATCCAGCCTCTCCATCGAGATCGACCCTTCTCTAACCTTTTGTTGAAAAAGCTTGATGATCCTAGAAACATCGTTGAACGTGAGCTCTGTTTCCTCTTTCTGCAAATCCTTTCCGCCTAGCAAAATGATATCGCATCCCGCTTCAAAGGCCTTTAAGCACGCGGTGTCCACATCTCCTCCGGCATCGTCGATCACCCCTTGCATCACCATAGAATCGGTCATCACTACCCCCTTAAACCCCATCTCGTTGCGCAGCAGACCGGTGATGATCGGATACGAAAGCGTCGCGCAAGCCTTCGGATCTAGGGCGGATACCCTCACGTGTCCTGTCATCATCACATCGGCATCTGCACACAGCGCTTGAAAGGGAAATAATTCGACGCGTTCTAATTCCTCGCGCGATTTATCCACACGCGGAAGGCCGTAATGAGGGTCGAACGTTACATCGCCATACCCAGGAAAATGTTTGAGGACCGGTATCACACCTGCCTTGGAAAATCCTTCGAGCATCGATTGTGCATACGCCACTACCTTGTGCGCATCATCTCCAAAAGAGCGAACGCCGATAACAGGATTTTTAGGTTCGGAGTTCACATCGATCACAGGGGCCAAATCCATGTTGACGCCGCATGCTAGCATCTCTTCGCCCATTACAAGCGCCGCTTCTTTGCACAGGGCCGCACTGCCCGCAGCTGCGAGCGCCATGTTTCCGGGGAACTGGGTAAATCCTCCGTGAGTTAGACGCGAGACGCGCCCACCCTCTTGATCCGTCGCAATCAACAGAGGGATCTTTGCCAATTTTTGTAATGAAGCGCTTAAGTCCGATACCTGCCGGGGACTTTCGAGGGTATTCGACCAGTTGTAATAAATGATGCCGCCGACATGCAGCTCTTCAATCAGTTTTTTGGCTTCCTCGCCGGCTAAAGTCCCATGAGTGTGGACCATAAAAAGCTGGCCCACCTTTTGTTCAAGGCTAAGGTTCGCTCTCAGAGTGAACCCACAAAAAAGACCGCAAACTAAAAAAAGAATCGTAAACGGTTTTATCCAACCCATTGCCACCTCTCTGTTTGATGCGGCGAGGTTAAAGAGTTTTAAAAAAATTCACAAGGGAAACCGTGATCAATGCAGCGCCAAGACGCAGACATATCTTTATAAGTTTTTTTGCTGTGTTTCAGGTTGCTAAAGTACAGCAATTGAACGGTGCGCTCGCCGCAATCCTGGCCCTTTTAGGGCCGGGTCAAGGCGGGCTATAAATTCAGGAGCGGAAGGCGCTGTAAGCGCCCCGCCGCCTTGACCGTCGGAGAATCTCCTTCTTCAGGAGGGTTCCTAATTTTGGAGTGCGTAAACCGCACTCCAGAATTGGGAAGGGAGGGTTCCTACAACTTTAATATTATTGCGGAATGAGCGTCACCGTAAAAATATAGTTGGATGCGTGCGTATCGACATTTCCGAACTCGCTGTCCGTTTCCGCCATGGAACTCTGGATCCCGCCCACGATATATCCCAAAAGAATCGGCGCCTTTCCCAATTTGTCCAAAGGGATCACTCCATTGGAGTATTGCGGCACTCCGGCAGCGGGAAAGAAAAACGCGCTAGCCCCAAATAGAAGTTCGGGTCCGGGCATGGTCCCAAACGTAGGCGTGATGACCGGATAGGTCGCGCTCATGAAATACTGGGCGTAATTGCCCGAAGGATCAATCCGGATCGTCGTCACATCATTGTTAAACCCTAGCTCAGGATCGGTCACGAAACTGCCTCCCGGGGAATAAAACCCTCCATTGACGGAATAGTAAGCGCCTATTCCCCCGAACAGCACCGTGTACATATCCCCTGTCTTCTCAGAATAGAGTCCGGCGTGGGGGCATGAATAATTATTCATCCCTTGCGCAAACGTATTCGGGTTGGAAGTGTCCAAAGAAGCCGATAAGCCGTCTGCGGCGATCTCGATCGGAATCGTCCAGGCGCCAAAATTATCCCCCGGCGTGAACACCCCTCCCAAGGCTACAAAGCCCGGCTGTAGTGAAGGCCCCGCTTTTTTCAGGATCGGAACGATGTTCAAATCTCTCCGCCTGTAGATGGAAATCGGAGCCGCTTGGGTATAGGGCTGTACCTTGAGAGTTTTCCCCGTGTCGATGATCTGAAAAGGGCGGATCTGGTACGTATAGATTCCATTGGATGTGGTATCAATGTAACTGCCGACAAAATTCTGCCCGAGGCCAAGCAGAAAGGGCTGATGGCCATTAGCTTGGCGCATCACGCCGCCCGTCACCTGCAGCAGCGGATGAGAGACTTGGCGAATGCATTTGGCCACGCTCTTACTGTTGGAATCCTGCTTGACCCATCTCACTAAATTGGGCACGTCGATGGCTGTCAGAACAGACTTCGTCTCCCGCTCTTCTGTTGCCGTGTTGATCCCATATCCTCCCACCATGTAGAGCGTATCGATGCCGTTGGGTTGGTAGAAAAGCGCATTGGTCACAGACAGCTGATTGATCTGTTCCTGAGTCAGCTGCGCCGAGGGGTCCGTTAAAGACCTAGAAACAATCTCTCCCGTGCCCAGGTTGACAACATAGACCGTCGTATTTTGGGCAGAGACCGGGAATGTGTCTCCTAAAAACCCATGCAGCCCATAACTTCTGCCCGCTAAGAATACCCACTCCTGTTTGTGCCTGCCATACACATAGGCCTGCAATCCGACCGGCAAAGAAAAGGAAGCCTGCTGGATGGACAGCCGAAAAGGCAATGAATCCTCCGGCAAAGGCAGGGTGATATACGAAGTCTGGTTATCCCCGAAAACTCCAAAAGTACAGACTAAACACAAAAGTAATTTCCACATCTTTCACTCCTTAAATTCTAACGGCAGTATAAAATCGGCGATAAATATCTGACAGGTTCCATCCCCGCGCTTTGAAGTCCATGTGATCTGTTTTCCATCTCTGCTAAAACTGGGCAAACCTTCAAACGTTTGGCTGCAGGTTAAGCGAACCTCGCGCAGCGTTTTGACATCGATCAGATAAATCTGATAGGCCCTGTGGCCGTGCTTCGACGTCGTGTAGGCAATCCATTTTCCGCTCGGGTGCCAAAAGGGCGCCCAGTTCACATGCTCGTTATTTGTCAGCTGCCTCTCTTCTGAGCCATCGGGCCGGACGAGATAAATCTGCAGCAGATCTTTTGTGTCCCGGTCCGCCCGAAAGACAATCCACTCCCCATCCGGAGAAAAGAAGGGTCCGCCGTTATAGCACTGCTCACCCCTTGTAATCCGGCGCGCGTTCGCCCCTTCAGCGTCGCAGATATAAAGGTTCATGCAGCCGCTCTCGTTGCTTGCGTAAACAATCTCTTTGCCGTCGAAGGAGAAGGCGCACTCCGCATGGTAGGCGGGACCCTCCGTCAGTTTTTTTAGGCATGAGCCGTCTACATCAGCCTCATAAATGTTCATGTAGGGAGTCAAGTCCCACCGGTACCGCCCCGCCTCTTCCTTTTTTTCTACATGCTCATCAGGCGCCTCGTGGCTTGAAGCGAAGAGGATCTTGTTTCCATCCGGCCGATAAAAGCCGCAGGTGCACGCCCCTCTGCCGGTGCTGACCCTCCGGAGCGCCGCGCCCTGCAAGCGCATCGTATAGATTTGGTAATATTTTTCCCCTTTCGGCACCGCCTGAAAAATGATCGATCGGCCATCCGGAGAAAAATAAGATTCCCCCGCTTTTTCAAAACCCATCGAAGGAAAAGTCACCTGCCGGATGTTCTGAAAGCACACCTCTTCTTGAGACGCACATCCCATCGTACATAAAACACATGTCAAAAGCTGAACAAAAGATCGTCCCATCGCCACCTCCGCAAAAACTGTTGACCGATCAAACTAAAAACTCTATTATTGCGGCAACAAAATTGCAATCCATTTCTTTGAGGCTAACGTGAGTAAGTTTTTTCATTGTTTCGCAGCCGTCGCCGCCTATATTAGTTCCTTCTTTGTCTCGAGTGAGGAACCCGAACCCACCTACTGTCCGGAAGAAACCTGTTGTTCCGAAGAACCCTGGTGTCCCCCAGTATCCCCTGTATGCTGTCCGGCAGCGCCTGCACTGTACTATTCTTCGTGTTCTCCCGTGGGCGTTGACCTCTCCCTCGGCCTTGATGATTATCGCGGCATTTATTCAGGAAGTTGGAATGGTTCCTTTGGAGCTTTGAGCGCGCTCAACCTAACGTATCCCGTTGGCAACTCTTTTTCCGCGCAGCTTGCCGGAAGCTACGGCCTCTACGACTGGGCCGGAAGGGCCTCTACTCCTTTCAAAAACTCAAAAACGTTCCAGCAACAAGGATTTGCGACTGTTGCCGCGTCCTGGCAAACCTGTGGCCGCGGATGGAATGCAGGCATCGCCTATGATTGGATGTTTAATAAGAACTTTGGAGAGTTTGCGGTGAATCCCTGCTTCGATCAGGTCCGCGGGCAATTAGGCTATCTGTTTGGAGGCGGAAACGAACTGGGAGCCTGGGGCACCTATGGGATCCGCAAAGCCCACGCAACATCGCAGAGCGTTCCCCTGAAATTTAAAGGGATCAGCCAAGTGAATGTATTTTGGGTCCATTATTTCAAGGACCGCGGCTACGGGATGCTCTGGGCCGGGACACCTTATCAGAGAGGCCTGCTCTATTCCGATGGCAGAGCCGGCAACTATATCTTCGGCGCCCAATTTTCCATTCCCGTCACCTGTTCCCTCAGCATTGAAGGGCACGGGTCTTATATGGGCCCTCGAGGCAAGTCGGGCGTTGTACCCTCGAAAAATTATGGCGCAGACCTTTACTTCGGAATCACCTATTCCTTTGGCAAGCAGCGCATCGTCAAGACCCCCTACATGACGCTGGCAAATAACAGCAACTTCATGGCCGACACGAATCAAAATTTCTAAGCAATAAAAGGGGACGCTCCGAGATGTCTCCCGAAGCGCCAAAAGCGCACTAGCGCAAGGGGAATTTCGCGGCCAAATGGCTTGCGCAGGGACAAACGAATCCATGATTATAATCTCTCAGCCGATTCATTTCTTCGGTGAGCGGGTACAAGGGGTGTCCCTGTTGGGCGATATCCGAGCGGATAAAATTCTCAGATGAAAGAATTTGATGGAGCGCTACCAGGATTTTGGGCTCGATATAGGCGCCGGGCCGATCACACTTGACCCCCGGGGCGCTTCCGCTCACCTTTTTCATCGTCG
>JABDEH010000039.1 GCA_013287215.1 Chlamydiota bacterium | reverse complement strand
AATAATAGGCTCCATAGTCCAGCCATCTTTTTCACCGCACTTCATTAATTGATTTAGCTCTGTAGCCAACGCTTTTAACTGTTTTTTCCTTGCTTCAGAGAGTGGTCCTGCCTTCGAATCATAGTGGTAAATCTTTTTGAACTCGAAATCGACTAATACCAGTTTGAAATGCACACCTTCAAGATAGGGCATTGCGAAAATCAAACGACGATTAGCGTCGCTCCTACGATTCCGAATCTCTTTGATCGTTTTATTATATGCAGTTTTTATAGATTCGGCAAAATCAAAGGGAACCTCTACTCCTGTTTTGTCTTTTTCAGAATAACTTTTATAGGAGGTGACAACACTGTAGTCAAAGGGAAGATAATTTAAGTGGTCTGTATCGTTTGCAGCGTTTTCTCTTAATTTTTCAAGAACGTGGTTAAGATCGCTCGTCTTCAACATTTCAGTGGGTGATTCCAAACGTGCTCTTCTGGCCTCAGGGATATCGGATGCTTCCTCGGCTGCTAAGTTTGCTTTATCAGCATCAGATGTCTTCGTTTCCGGTTTTTCGGTTTTTGATTCATCAGGGGCTTTAGGAGGAAGGGGTTTGTCGCTCTTAAATCTATGTTGCACATAAGATGTAATCATCCCGGCTTGTCCCTCCAGAGCCGGACTGGCGCTGTACATGTTTCTAAGCTCAATGGGGGCTTCTTTTTCTTTGCCTGTCCTGAGTACGGTAAGAGTTTGAGCCTTGGTATTGAAACTGATCTTAAGAGCGCCGGCAAGACTTGTCGTCTTGTTCACAGTCTCTAAAAACTCGAGCTGCTGCTTTACAAGAGCATCCAATTCTGCGTGAGTTTCGGGGTGGACCTCCTGTCCGTTCCTGAGGACGCGAATTTGATACTCTGTCCCGTTAAACATGAACGTTGTGGGGGTGTGAGGTTTGGTCTCATCCACTTTTAGAGAGGCGGCAACGTCTTGGACTTTTATGTCGGCATAAAGAGATGTTACAGGCATAATTAATTAATCCATTTTTATATGTTAATAATATTAATGTTTATATATTAATTATACAGTGTTTCAATTAAAAGGTCAAGCGATTTAAGAGCTTGGTTCTCAGGGTGTTAAGTATTTATCGACAAAAAAATAACATTGGACGATGATATATCCCTGATAATCAGGGGGTAATGGTGGAAGGATTTTTGAGAGGGGGGGTGGGAATAGACAGTCGAAAGGCGGCCCCTGGGCAGCTTTTCTTTGCTTTGAAGGGGGAAAGGGTAGATGGGCATGACTTTTTAGAGGAGGTGGCGGCGAAAGGGGCTGAGGCTGCGGTCGTCTCGGAGGGGTATGAAGGGCCCGATTTTGGGCTAAAATTCATCCGGGTCGGCGACGTATTGGGAAGTCTGCAGTGGCTGGCCAAAGAGGTGCTGGCCCAGCGGGGAACACGGGTTGTTGGGGTGACGGGGTCGGTGGGAAAAACGACGACCAAGGAGTTCATCGCCACGCTGCTTGCAGGCCGCTACCGAGTGGGAAAGTCTCCGGGCAATAGCAATTCGCAAGTGGGGGTGCCCTTAAGCATTTTAAATGGCAGCGGGGAGGAAGAGGTCTTGGTTTTAGAGATGGGAATGAGCGGCCCCGGGGAGATCGCAAAATTGGTCCAGATCGCGCCGCCGGAAGTGGCCCTCATTACAAAAATCGGACTGGCCCATTCGGAATTTTTCCCGACAGGCGTCGAGGGAATTAGGGCGGCAAAGGCGGAGATTTTCTCTCATCCGCATACCCGCGTTGGGATTGTGCCTAAAGACTCGGGCGTCGAGGGAAAGAAAACCTTTGCCTTAGGGGATATCTCAGCCGATTATGGCCTTTGCGGGGACCGGATTTTTGAGGAGGGAAAGGAGGTCTATGGGGTCCATTTACCTTTTATGGCCTCGCACCTCAGGGAAAACTTTTTAGGCGCGGCAGCCGTTGCGAGGAATCTGGGGATGAGCTGGGAGGAGATCGGGGAACAGACACAGCTCCTGAAGGTTTATCCGATGCGTTTTGAAAGGCAGGAAAAGAATGGGGTGGTCTATATCAATGATGCCTATAACGCGAACCCTATCTCCATGCGCGCTGCGTTGATGAATTTGCCAAAACCCGTGGAAGGGGGGCGGACGATTGCGATTCTTGGAGAGATGAAAGAGCTGGGTCCTTTTTCAAGGCCGAGCCATCAAGAGATCGGGAAGCTGGCTCTGCAAGTGGTCGATCAATTGATCTGTTTGGGCAAAGAGTGCGAGCCGATGGTGGAGCTGTTCCAGCAGGCGGGAAGGCCGGTCGACCATTTCTTGGAAATTGAGGCGCTGCGTGAGTATTTGGCGGCGGTGATCAAGGAAGGGGATGTGGTACTGCTGAAGGGGTCGAATTCGAACGGCTTGTGGCGCCTTTTGGCCTAATCCCATCCTACTCCGAAAATGGTTGCGTTTTTCGGGATATACTCCATTTTTGTTGTTCAGAGTCCTGTTTGCATGACATTTCTGGAGTATACTCCCGATTTGCCTGCCAAAATCGGAGTATACTCCAGAATTGCTTTCCAAAGTTCTCACGATCTCGGGTGTGGCTCTCTTTGCCAGTGACCTGAACTAGACACTAGATGATTCTCTACTCAACTTAATCTTAGGTTCAGACCCAATGATAAGATGAGAGAGACTAAGGTGTGCCATTTTGGATTACCTTTTTCAGAGAGAGTTTTATAAAGGCTTTCCCGACCAACATGCGCCTTTTTTGCTAAGTTGCCAACACCACCCTGCGCCTCAGCAACATTTCTAAGAGCCATCAAAAAGAGATATTGAGACTCCTCATCGCCTTTAAGACTTTCTTCTAGGGCAGCGTTTAGATAAGCAACAGCCTCGTCGTGATCTTTTAGTCTTTCGATAAGCCAATCTTGATATTTTTTACTTTTTGCCATAATTCTTTTCCCTTGATTGATACTCTTTTAAATACTCCTTTGCCTTATTAATGTCTTTTGTTTGCGATCTCTTAATGCCCCCACAGAGCAGCAAAATCACTTGCATTCCTACCTTTGAATAGTAGATCCTGATTCCTGGACCATAATGTATCCTCAGTTCGTAAACTCCACCACCCGTTGGTTCGCAGTCTCCAAAATTTCCGATCTTAAGACGATCAAGCCGCGTTAAAATTTTAGCGCGAGTATTGCGCTCGCGGATATCATCGAACCACTCTTCAAACGGCCTTTTTCCTGTTGACGTTTCGAAGATAATGATCTCTATTTTATTGTATCCCGCAGGATACGTTTAATTCAAGAATAAACTTAAGTTATTGAGGATAAGGTGGATGCTATAAGACTGACAGGTAGAAGAAGGCGTGGTTCAAACTTGGGTAATACTTAAGATTCAGCGCAAAGGCGCAAAACAATTTATACCTACCTCAACTTTATGAGCAGCGACCGATTTTGCTTTACCATAAAATCCTCCCTCAAGGTATAAGCTGTAGGAATTATGATCTTATATTTTCTGGCGTTGCTCTCCAAGGGCTGGGGACTAAAAGTTCCCGCGGTCTTCCATTATTCTTCGACGCGGATGATCCTGGCTGCCTTGACGACGCTCTTTTTGACGATTCTCCTGGGCCCCCGCTGCATTAAAAAACTCTATGAGATGAAGACCGGCCAGTCGATTCGCGTGGAAGACTGCCCGATGCTCGCCGAACTGCACCGGAAGAAAAAAGAGACGCCCACCATGGGGGGAATCCTCATTTTATTTTCTATGCTGGCCGCTCTCTTATTATGGATGGATCTGCAAAGTTCCTATACGTGGATCCTCTTCGCCACGACGGTTGTTCTCGGGGCGGTGGGGGGGTACGACGATTATTTAAAGCTGAAACATAAAAATTCGAAGGGATTAGCGGGAAGGAAAAAGCTGTTTATTCAGGTGGCGCTGGCAGGTCTCATCGGAGTCTATCTCGTCTTCAATTTTCCCAATGCGGGCACCTATTTCGTTCCTTTTCTGAAGGGGCCGCTCTTTGCGCTCAGCGGACTGGGGCTTGCCTTGGCGGTTTTATTCACCATTTTTGTGGTGACGGCGGGATCGAACGCGGTGAACCTCACGGATGGGCTGGATGGATTGGCGTCTGGAGCGTTGGTTTTGGTTGCGGGTGTGCTCGCGGTATTTGCTTTTTTGTCCAATAATATGGAATTGTCCCGCTACTTAAACCTCCTTTATATCGAGGGGAGCGGGGAGATCGGGGTTTACTTGTGCGCTCTCATGGGAGCTTGTTTGGGATTTTTGTGGTATAACGGCTATCCGGCGCAGGTGTTCATGGGAGATACGGGATCGCTGGCCTTGGGGGGAGTGGTGGGTGTGGCGGCAGTTCTTTTAAGGCGAGAAGTGTTGTTCGGCCTCGTCGGCGGGATCTTTGTGGCCGAGGCGGTCTCGGTGATCCTGCAAGTGGCCAGTTTTAAGTTCCGGGGCGGCAAGAGGATCTTTTTGTGCGCTCCCTTGCACCACCATTTTGAGTATAAGGGATGGCCCGAGACGAAGGTGGTCTTGCGGTTTTGGATCGTGGGGCTAATCCTAGCAATGGTGGGCCTAATGTCACTAAAGTTTCAGTAGGTTTATGGGAAAAGATCAACGCAAAGACGCAACCATACTTTTACGCATAAGTTTTCAGACTGATGTGAAATCGACAGTTCAACGCAAAGACGCAAAGGCGCAAAGACGCAATGAGAAAGTGGAATTCTATCGCCCTTTTGTTGAACGAAGTTCAACGCCCCGAGGGAAGGAAATCTTTTTTAAGAAAGCAAAAAAGTTACAGGAATCAAGGTTGTCTACTTGCTTTCTTAAAAAAGATTTCCTTCCTTGGGGCATGCTTCGCAAAAAGGGCGATCTCTGCGCTTCAGTGTCTCGTGACTCACCTCAGCGTTCGGGAAAATCGATACCATTATCTACGAAATTGTGCCTCTTATCTTTTGCGTCTTTGCGTCTTTGCGCCTTTGCGTTTAATCTTCTGTTGGTGTTTTCATGAAAGCACTCGTGATAGGTCTTGGAGTGAGCGGAAAGGCGGCGGCGCTGCTCTTGAAGAGTAAAGGCTACACGGTCACGGGCGTCGATGCAAATCCAAAAGAGATCGTAGGCATTCACGTTTTGCCTGAATCTTCTCTGACGGACCTGACCGAATTTGATCTCATCGTACCCTCTCCTGGCATCGCCCGCACCCACCCTTTATACGCTCTTGCTCAAAGGGAAAATAAAAAAATCATGGGGGAGGCGCAGCTCGCCTTCATGTATTTGGACCAGTGCGCGCTGGGGATCACAGGGACGAATGGGAAAACAACGGCGACGCTTCTGGTTGAGCATATTTTGAAGAGCTCAGGGCGCAAAGCGAAAGCAGTCGGCAACGTTGGGTTAGCTTTGTGTGAATACGCTCTCGCTCCCGATCCGGATGAAATTCTAGTTGTAGAACTCAGCTCGTTCCAGTTGGAGTCGATGGAGGGTCCTTTTTTGGATGCGGCCGCCCTACTGAATATTACGCCCGACCATTTGGACCGCTATGCTTCCATGAGGGAATATGCGGAGGCGAAATTGCGGATCGCATTGTGCAGAAAAGCGCATGCTCCGTTCTATGTGCATTCAAAAGTCGCAAAGGAATATGGTGTCCCTTATGACTGTTTTGATCTTGCATACATTTTGCCGGTCGGTTATAGACAATGGGGAAAACACGACTTAGAAAACGCTCAGGCAGCGTGGGCCCTTTGTGAAGAAATAGGGATTTCTCGCGAGGAGTTCGTTGCCGCGGCCGATACTTTTGAGAAACCCCGTCATCGGATTGCGTTTGTAAAAAATATCGAGGGCGTCTCTTACTACGACGACAGTAAGGGAACTAATCTGGATGCTGTGGTCCAATCGGTGTCTATGATGGAAGGTCCCGTCATTTTGATTGCCGGAGGGGTGGACAAGGGGGCGTCGTATGTTCCCTGGAAAGAGTGTTTTCGCGGAAGAGTGAAAGGGATCATCGCGATCGGCCAGGCTGCGGAGAAAATCCGGCGTGAACTGTGCGATGAATTTAATGTAGAAATTGTCGATTCTTTAGCTGCTGCGGTCGAAAGGGCGAAACAAAAGGGGACGCCGGGAGATGTCGTATTGCTCTCTCCGGGATGTTCCAGTTACGATATGTTTCGCGATTATGCGCACCGCGGCGACGAGTTTCAACGCTTTGTCAATAACATCGAAGAGAGGAGGATAGAACAATGAGCCGGAAGGATACCATCATCATAGCGGTCTTGATCAACGCGGGATTACTCATCGTGTTGTTCGCGACTGCGTTAAAACCCAGTGATTCCAAAGAAGAAGAATTTGTAACGCCGCTAGCGCCCGTCGCCGCGGTGTCTGAAGCGTCGCCGCTCGGTGCGCCGCAGCAGACGCCCCAAGATGAAGTGGACCAGGTGCTCCGGCAGTTTTCTCAGCCGCAAACCTCGGCGCTTAACCCTCCTGCCTCAAGTTTTGCGGATGATCTCAATGCCCCGCCTGCTCTTCCTTCGATGGAAACCTCACTGTCTGCTCCCATTACCGCTGCTTTGATTGAAACTCCCCAAGAACAGTTTGTGGAAGTTAAAGTGAAAAAAGGGGACGTCCTCGAAAAAATCGCCCGCCAGAACCGCACGACTGTGTCTGAGATCATGAAGGTCAACCATCTGGCCAGCACCAACTTAAAAATCGGCCAAGTGCTCCGCATCCCCAATAAGACCGGCGCTAGAGCGACGGCTGCCTCTACTGAGGGTGAAGTAAAATATTACACGATCAAAAATGGAGATAATCCATGGACGATTGCGGTGAAAAATCACATGAAGCTCGAAGAGCTTTTAAAGCTGAACAATCTCGACAGTGAAAAGGCGCGCCGTTTGAAACCCGGCGATCAGCTGCGCATCAAATGAGCCGCTGCCAGCTGGCGCTGCTCTTATGCGTCATTGTCATCTTTTCGATGGGGCTGCTCATGGTCTTCAATACTACGGCAGCCGAAGTCCTCGACCGCTCGCTCGACCGGAGCACCCACCACGCCCTGTTTCGGCAAATCCTCTATGCTGTCTTTGGGGTTGGCGTTGCGACGGGTTTTTGGTTTCTGGGATACCAGAATGTCGTTAAGCTCAGCGGACCGCTCCTTATTTTCGGCAGTTTTCTTCTCGTGCTGGTGCTGATTCCAAAGGTGGGACAAGAGATCAACGGCGCTAGGCGGTGGATCGGCTTTTTCGGCTACTCGTTCCAGCCTTCAGAATTTGTCAAATATCTGATCCCGCTATACTACATCCAGGTGATGACAAGCCGCGAGGGTCCCTTCGTGCTGCGGGAGTTTTTAAAACTGCTCGGCCTGCTCTCGGTCCCCATGGGCCTGATCCTGATCGAGCCCGACAACGGGACGACGGCGATCATTTTAGTCTCTTTGGTCGGCCTCTTTGTCTTGACACGGCTGCGCTGGGTGTTTTGGGCGCTGCCGCTCTTGGCGCTTATCGCAGTAGGCGGGCTTGTCGCAATGCAGATGCCCCATGTGGCAGACCGGATCCAGATCTACCTCCATCCCGAACTCGATCTGCAAGGCAAGGGGCACCAGCCCTATCAAGCGAAGATCGCGGCCGGCTCAGGAAAGCTGTGGGGCAAGGGGCTTGCCGAAAGTCTGCAGAAAATGGACTATCTGCCTGAGGCGCGCAGCGACTATATCGCCGCGATTTACGCCGAAGAGTTTGGCTTCATGGGGATGATGTTCCTCATCTTTCTGTATATGCTGTTTGGATTTTTGGGTTTCTATCTGGCCAGCCAAGCCCATGACAAGGAAGGATTTTATTTGGTCTCGATCTTTACCTTTCTTATCTGCTTTCAGGCATTTTTAAATTTAGGTGTTGTCTCGGGGCTGCTCCCGAGCAAGGGGACTAATTTACCCTTCTTTAGCCAGGGCGGCTCTTCGCTCATCGCCCACTGCATGGCAGTTTCTTTAATGCTCAACGCGGGACGCAAAACATGTCAAAGCCCCGTATCTTGATCGCTGCCGGCGGGACCGGCGGACACGTTTTTCCGGCCCAGGCGTGTGGAGAAGAGCTGCTCCAAAAAAATGTCGAGGTCTTATTTGCCGGGGCCGGCCTTAAAACGAACCGGTTTTTTCAGACGGGGGCGTTTCCTTTTCAGGAGACCTCCGAGGCCAAGCGGTCCGTTCTCGCGGTGATGAAGGGGATCTTCAAGAGCTTTTCCATCTTAAGGAAGTTCCGTCCCGATGCGGTCGTGGGCTTCGGCAGTTTTCACAGCTTTCCGCTGCTCGTTGCTGCAAGTGTCTTGCGCATTCCGATCGTCCTTTTTGAATCCAATTCGGTTCCCGGAAAGGTGAACCGCTGGTTTTCCAGACACTCTCTTCTCTCGTGCGTCCAATTCGCCGAGGCGGCCCGACGGCTCAATGGCAAAACGGAAGAAGTGAGGATCCCGCTCTGGAGAAAGGGGGCGGCGCTTTCCAGTCCGGAAGAGGCAAGGCTGCATTACTCCCTCGACCCCGACCGGATGACCCTTCTCGTGTTTGGCGGGTCGCAAGGGGCCCTTGCGATCAACCGCTGTTTTTGCGCATCAGCTGCCTCGCTCGACATCGGCCCCTTTCAAGTGCTCCACTTCGCGGGAAAAAAGGACGTATTGGATAAAATTCAGAAACGTTATCATCATCTCAATATTCGGGCCTGCGTGAAGGAGTTTGAGGATAAAATGCCGATCGCCTTGCAGGCGGCCAGCCTAGCGATTTGCAGGGCGGGAGCGGCGACCCTCGCGGAGCTCATCGCCTTTGAGGTGCCGTCGGTGCTCATTCCCTTCCCTCATGCGACAGAGGACCACCAGACCGGCAACGGAGAATTTATGCAAGCGATCGGCGGCGCGCTATGCCTCAAGGAAGCGGACCTCACGCCCGCCTCCTTGACACAAGCGATCGAGGCGCTCGCTTTGGGATTGAAAGAAAAAAAAGAAGCCATCATAAAATTTAAAAATCACGAGCAAAAACAAGAGTTAAGCTCGCTTATTTACGACACCATATGCAAAAAAATTACCACTTCATAGGCATCGGCGGCATCGGGATGAGCGCGCTTGCGCGCATCCTGCTGCAAAAGGGAGCGAAAGTCTCCGGCAGCGATCTGGGCAAGAGCGCGATCATCGATAGTTTGAAACAGGCGGGAGCCGATATTGCCGCCGAACACTCGGGAGACCCAATCCCCGAGTTTAAGACGGTTGTCTACAATACCATGATCAGCCGCGACAACCCCGAATATCAAGCCGCCATCGCGTCAAAGGTTCCTCTGCTTCACCGCTCCGACCTCCTCGCGCTCCTCATGCAAGATTACGCCTCGCTCCTCGTCACCGGCACCCACGGAAAGACCACCACGTCTTCCCTCCTCGCGTATGTACTTCTCGAAGCGGGATTCGATCCCTCGTTTGCGATCGGCGGCCTGCTCCAAAATCTCGGCGTCAACGGCGGGCATGGAAAGGGAATCTATTTTGTCGCAGAAGCCGACGAGAGCGACGGCTCCTTTCTCAAACTTCCTGCCTTTGGGGCGATCGTGACCAACATCGACAACGACCATATGGACCACTGGAAGACCGAGGAAGAGCTCCTCCAAGGCTTTTTCGAATTTTCCACACACATCCGTTCGAAGGAACATTTCTTTTGGTGCCTCGACGATCCCAAGCTCTCCGGTTTAAAGCTCCCCGGCGTCAGCTACGGCTTCGATCCCAGGGCGCAGCTCCACATCACCTCTTACTGCCAAGACGGTTGGAAGAGCATCTTTTCGCTCCACTTTGAGGGCAAAGACTACTCGAAGATCGAACTTCCGCTCATCGGCATGCACAACGCCCTGAACGCCGCCGCCGTGTTCGGGCTCGCGCTCCGCCTCAAAGTTCCCGAGGAGAGCATCCGGAGGGCGTTTGCCGCATTCCGAGGCATCGGCCGGCGTGTCGAGAAGAAAGGGGAGGCGGGCGGCCTAAAAATTTACGACGACTACGGCCACCATCCGACCGAGGTTCACGTGACGCTGAAAGCCCTCCGCAAGGCAGAAGAAGATAAGCGGCTCGTCGTGGTCTTTCAACCTCACCGCTTTAGCCGCACAAGAGATTGTTTGGAGCTGTTCGGCACTTGCTTTGAAGATGCCGACGAGCTCATCATCACCGATCTCTATCCTGCAAACGAAACTCCCATTGAAGGCATCGATGCGCATGCCGTCGTAGGCCAAGTGCGTGAAAAGGGGCGCGTGCCCGTCCGGTATGTCCCGAAACATCAGCTCGTAGCATTTCTTCAGGAAACCTTGCGCCCCCACGACGTCCTGCTCACGCAAGGGGCCGGAGATGTGACCCGTGTCGGCAGCGATCTCCTCGAATATCTCAAAGAAAAGCCACTGAAAAAATTGACCGTCGCCGTGCTCTTTGGAGGGAAATCTTCCGAGCACGAGATCTCCCACCGCTCCGTGCGCCACGTCCTCCACTCCCTCAGCCCCGAGTTCTACGACGTGAAGCAATTCAGCATTCCCAAACAGGGGGATTGGGTTACCAAAGAGATCATCGGCGAGCTCTTGAAGTGCGATGTCTGTTTCCCTGTCTTGCACGGCCCCTTTGGAGAGGATGGGTGCATTCAGGGCTTTTTTGAAACCTTAGGCATCGCCTATGTAGGCTGCGACTTCCGCGCCTCGGCGCTCTGCATGGACAAAGCCTGGACAAAACATGTGGCCCAGAGCTCCGGCGTTCCCACAACCCCTTTCGTCGAGTTCACCGCCGGCCAGTGGAAGAGTGAGCAGGCCCACTGCCTCAAAAAGGTCGCCCAGAAGCTTCACTTCCCTCTCTTTGTCAAACCGGTCCATCTGGGGTCCAGTATCGGCATTTCTAAGGCTGTCGATCAGGCCGGCTTGGTCCAGGCCATTGATTATGCCTGCGGCTTTGATTTTCGGGTCCTTGTCGAAGAAGAGGTGATCGGCCGCGAGATCGAATTCGGCATCCTCGGCAATGAGACCATCCATGTCACGCCCCCAGGAGAGATCTACAGCGCCGGCACCATCTACGATTACGACAAAAAATATGGCCCGCAGGGGATGCAGACCGAGATCCAGGCACAGCTGCCCCCTGAGATCATCGAGAAAGGGAAGAAGCTCGCCGCCAAAGTTTATCAAGCGCTCGGCTGCACCGGAATGGCGCGGGTCGATTGCTTCTTAAAACCCAATGGGGACATCCTGCTCAGCGAAGTCAATCCCATTCCCGGGTTCACCTCGATCAGCCTCTATCCAAAAATGTGGGAAGCACAAGGCCTCCTTGGCCCTGCCCTTGTGGACAAACTGCTCATTTTGGGCCTGCAGCGCAAACGGCACCACGACCGCAGTTTCCAAGGACACCAATGGCTCAAAAACTCCCTCTAGTCCATGCGCTTGGCTGGATCGTGGCGTCGCTGTTTTTGGTGACCGGGCTCACCGCCCACACCTGCCTGTATTATCGGGAAAAAGACCGTGCGATGCGGCACGATCCGGGCAACCACCTCACCCAAATCGTCCAAACGGGCCTCCAGAAAGAGGTGCTTAAAACTATCTATCTCGCGGAACTTGTCGGCCTTTCCATCGACCGTCCGACCGCCTATTTTGACTTCGACCCCAAGAAGGCCGAAGCCAAGCTGCTCAAGTCGCCTCTCATCAAGCAGGCGAAGGCGATGCTGCTCCCGCCAAGCACCCTAGCGGTGGATTATACCGTGCGCCAGCCGATCGCGCTCCTCTATGATTGTGAAAACGCAGCGATCGACGAAGAGGGGAGGATTTTCCCCGTCAGTCCCTACCTATCTCCCAAAAACCTTCCCCAGCTCTATCTAGGACTTGCCCGGGTTCCCGCTGATTGGCACACACCCATCCGCGGCAAAAAAATCGACCTCGCGCTGCAAATCCTCAAGCTCGTCTCCGCCCTCCCTTTCCGCGTCGCGCGCATCGACGTTTCAAAGATCGACGCTCCCAGCTTAGGAACGCGCGAAATTGTCTTAGTTGCCGACCAGCGGTTCCTCCGCCTGAGCACTAAGAATTTTCCGCAAGAATTGGGCAATTATTTATCGCTGCGCGAACAATTAAAGGGACAAGAGGCAAAAATCATCGACTTTCGCATTCCCAACCTGGCTTTCCTCAAGGAACAGAAAGCTACGCAAGCGGATTAAAGGAGCCTAGTTCTAAATTCTTGGTATAATAGAAATAATTGGTCATAACAGCAAGCCCGGCCACGGCGACAGCGCCAATTGTAGCTTTGCAAAGATAATTCATCGAGATGTTGCGGCGAGGCGACAGCAGGCGGACAATCTCAGTATGTCCCTTTCTTCTAGCCGCTGCAATAGCCGTGTCTCTATGAGATTTTGAGATGTCATGGCCCGTTAGGAGCAAGCGGACAATCTCTATATGCCCTTGTTTTGACGCATTAATCACAGCAGCACCTCGAAAAGGTGCTGGGATGTCGTGGCCGGTTAGGAGCAAGCGAATAGTGTCTATATGCCCATTTTGTGAGGCAATGAAAACAGCCAGGCCTCTATCACCTTCCGGGACATCGTGGTCGGTTAGGAGCACGCGAACAATCTCTACATGCCCTTGTCGTGAAGCAGCAATAACAGCCGCGCCTCGAAAGGATTCAGGGGAGACAGTTTGGCCAGTTAGGAGCAAGCGAACATTTTCTATATGCCTTTGTGCTGAGGCAGGGCTCACAGCCGCGCCACTGAAAGATTCTGGGATGTCGTGGCCCGTTAGTAGCAAGCGAACAATCTCTAGATGCCCTTCTGCTGATGCAGCAAACACAGCCGCGCCTCTAAAAGATGCTGGGATATCATGGCCAGTTAGGAGTAAGCGAACAGTCTCTATATGCCCATTTTCTGAGGCAGTGTGAACAGCAAGTCCTCTATCACCTTCTGGGATATCGTGGTCGGTTAGGAGTAAGCGAACAATCTCTATATGCCCTTGCTGTGATGCACCAATCACAGCCGCGCCTCGAAAGGATTCTGGGTAGATAGCTTGGCCAGCTAGGAACAAGCGAGCATTCTCTATGTGCCTTTGTTCTGAGTCAGCGCTCACAGCCGCGCCGCTCAAAGATGCTGGGACATCGTGGCCGGTGAGGAGCAAGCGGATAATCTCTATATGCCCTTCTCCTGAGGCAGCATACACAGCCGCACCTCTAAAAGATGCTGGGATGTCGTGGCCGGTGAGGAGCATACGGACAATCTCTATGTGCCCTTTATCTGAGGCAATGACAACAGCCAGGCCTCTATCGTCTTCAGGGATATTGTGGTTGGTCAGGAGTAAGCGAACAATTTCTATATGCCCTTGGTTTGATGCTAAACTCACAGCCATGCCTCGAAAGGTTTCATAGGATTCTGGGAGGATATCTTTGCCGTTTAGGAGTAAGCAAACAACTTCCATATGCCTTCGTTCTAAGACAACACTCACAGCCGTGCCTTTATTCACTCCTGGAATATCGTGGCGGGCTAGGAGTAAGCGAACAATCTCTATATGCCCTTCTTTTGAGGCGGCACACACAGCTTCGCCTCTATCACGCCCTGGGATATCGTGGCAAAAAAGGCGGACGCTGTCAATGTACCCATGTCCTGCCGCAAAAATAACAACCGCGCTTCTAAGAGATTCCTCGATGCTTGGATCAGCGATAGTGATGAGTAACCGGATAGTCTCTAAATGCCCATTTTCTACGGCGCGACACGCGGCCTCCACTAGATGATCCACTGAGATACTGCGGCTGCGGCCATTTAACATCTCTCGGATATTCTCGGTATGGCCATCGCGCGCATCAGCAATAACGGCCAAGCCCAGCTCGTGACCTGACATGTTCAAAAGTTTACCATCGACATACGTCACCCTTCCACTGCATAGCGGACAGATCTTTTGTACGTTTAGCCATCTTTCTAGACATTCCTTATGAAATCGGTGAGAAGATGCACTGTTGACCCTGTGTTCCAAACCCTCGGGCTGTTCTTTCCAATCCTCACTTAGACAGATGCCGCAAGTGGTTGGCGGTTCAGTGGGTTCAGCATCTGTTGCAAGAGTTGTTTCTCTAAACCTGGTGAATATTACATTCGACATAAAAACCAATTTTTTTGTTATTAATACTAATTAACTTTATAGTATATTTTAACAAATTATTTGATTTATATCAATAAATTAACATATAAAATAATTAAGGTTGATGTTTTGATTTTATCGCTTTGACAGTCAAGAGGTTGCAGGCGCAAAAGGAGTCAATTAGTCTCCGTAGTGCTGTAAGCAGGTAGCATCGCTTTGACAGTCAAAGGGTTGAGAGCAGCTTTAGGCTTGGTTTTTTCAGTCATCGCTCGCAAAACAGTGGAAGAGAGTTCGCGGATTT
>JABDEH010000038.1 GCA_013287215.1 Chlamydiota bacterium | reverse complement strand
GCAAATGATCTTTTGGGGGATATAGAGAACTTGACATGGAACACTGATGCGGATCTTTCGTTTCATTTGAAAGATACATCACCCGTTCTCCGATGTAATCGCCTAAAGCCAAGGGGTAAGCTGAAATATTGGAAATGGAAGAGGTTCTCATTTTCACGGTCTCAAACAACATTTGCACGGGCTCAAAACAGTGCACATGCCCTTTAGGCCAATGCTCAGCCATGGTGCAGCTTTCCTTTCCATCAAAGGCGCCTGCTTCAACGATGACGGGATTTTCAGGTAAAAATTTGGCAGCTAGTTGAAGAGATTGCGCCGGCAGATCAAAATAATGATAGACGGCGGGTCTGTTTCCGCTGTCTTCCATATAGCTCTTAGCCGCCTGTTCAACCGGGGTCCGGACGTGCTTTTTAGGTTTCTTTTTGCTTTTTGCAATCCCAACCGAGGTTAAGGAAATGAACAAAACAAATAAAAGCAATCTCATATCAATTCTCCATAGGGTTTTTCAAAAACTTTCCACCTAGTTCTGTTCCGGCAGCTTTGTACCTGTTGCACATTAATTAGCCAGCAATTTATTTAGGAAATCTTTTACAATCAGATCTTTAGTCCTTTGCATTTCATGACCTTTTACAGGTCCAAAATTAGGGTTATAGCTTGTCCCGTGTTTATAATCTAAAAGGACATTTACCTCATGAAAACCAATAGTACCATCATAGAAAATAGCATCCTTATTTCTCGGATTAACGGCTGTTTCTCGTGCAATCCCATCATAAATTGATTTGATCAATTCAATTTCATTTGCGCCATAACCTTTGTCTAGCAACTGGTTCTTTCTAATATTCGCCTTAACGTCCACGTTTAAATCTAACAGTCCCCATGTGATATCCATCTGGCGTATTTTAAGTTTTTCATGAGCCTTAATATAGGGAATAGTACCCTCTCCAGCGTCGATAAATTTTGTGCCGTTATCTACCATTTTCGCGCGAAAACATAGAGTCTCTTTATCTTCCAACTTGGGCATATTCATAACGGAAAAGTGAACAAACATCATTTGACCAAAAGCATTCAAATCGTGGTCCCCCAGATACTCTCGAATGCTAAATTCACGGATTAAAAAAACATCTGAATCAAAGAAGACTACGATGTCGTCATGGTGTAATCCATAATTGTCAAAAGCATATTGTAGTACTTCCCCATGCCTAAAGCTGGAAGGAGCTCTATCACAATAGGGGTCGATGTTGTGAACATTTTGAGGAACCTGAATACATTCGACGTCAGCCTTCTTAGCCTCTTCAGCATTTTTCATCTGCATCTCAGGAGTATTGGCATCGCTGAACAGAATGACTCTATAATCGTCTTTTAGAAATTTTTTAAGGCACGCTTGCTGGAGTGAGATCAAATCTGGTCTATTGAATATTGGGACGATGATCAATATTTCAGTTCTGGCGGCCAATGGAATGATGAGTAGGAGCAGAAAAAAAAGGTGCCTTCTCACAAGGGACTCCTGTGTTTTGTCATATAAGATAATAAGAAATGCCATAGTAGATCAGGGTTTAGAAAAACGTCAAGGATGTTTTTTCGCATGTTTTTCCGCAAAATACAATCTCGAAAAAAAATATTTAGAAAATATGGAAGCACCTGATATGGTAATGCATCACCTTACAAAAAAGGAGAAACTGACGTGTATAAAAGGATCTTTGGCTTGTTATTTTTGCTACCGCTTGGTTTACCAGCTGCGCAGTTCCCTCTACCCTCTTTTTGTAGTTATAACCCCCGTTACGAAACCATAAAACACAATAGAGGAGAAAAGAGAATTTTTATCGAGACAGGAACGGCGGGAGGAGAGGGGATTTTTATGGCGATTTACGCAGGATTTGAACAGATCTATTCCGTTGAGCTAGATCCAGAACTACACAATACAAGTAAACACCGTACTAGAAATTATCCAAACGTACATCTCTATCTTGGCGATTCAGCAACGATGCTATCTTCCCTTTTACCTTCCATCACAGAACCTGCGCTCTTTTGGCTTGATGCACATTTCGCTGGGGAAAAAACCATTGGACACAACTGCCCTATTTTACGCGAACTCGATGCGATTGCTTCCCATTCTATCAAGACCCATACCATCTTGGTGGATGATGTGCGTTGTTTCGGCAGCTCCGCCTATGACGAAATTACAATTAATGAAGTGGTTGAGGCTATTAAACGCATCAACCCAGCCTACGAAATTTCTTTTCAGGATGGTCACATAAAAAACGACGTTCTGGTTGCCCAAATAAAATATTAGAACTTTAAAGCAAATCCCTCCATGAGCTGCAAGGCGACGGCTTCTTCCTTCAGCTGCAGAGCAACGCGCAGGGCCCGCAAATATAAATTAGGGTGCGGCTCCCCATTTTGTATAGAAACCATGTAAAATTTCAATGCCTGTTCGTATTCGCCTGTGTTTTCATATAAATATGCCTTTAAGATATCATCACATCCATTTACCCATCGGATCTCCCCACGGCGAACTTTATCAGACAAATATTGCATGAATTGGTCTCCCTTGGGCTGATATTGACTCAATAGTTGAAAGGATCTTGGCGCAAACAATTCCGGGGTTTCCATCACGGCTTGCAAGGGACTAATATCGTGCGTCTTCAGATCGTTCCACCACATATTCGATTTATCCGCCCAGGTGCGATGCCGGTATCCCGAGCCCGGGCATACATATGCAGAATAACCATTAGAGAGTAATTTATAACTAAAAGCCCAGGAGTCATGACCCGGTTTTTCAAGATATCCCCCGCACTTTAGCCAACTATTTTTTGTCATGATTCTATTTCCAGCGCAAGTCGCTATATAATATTCCTTGATCATAGGCCCCCAACCCATTACGTGATTTAGGGGAAGGGAACGTGCAATATTAATATTGGGCTTTTTGATGTCTTCGAAAAATCTTAACTCTTCAAAAAACGCGACTTCTAAACCTCTGTCGATCATCCCGTGGAGCATGGGCTCAATGGAAGAGGGTTCAAAAACATCATCTGAATCGGCATTACAAATATAGCGGCCTCTCGCATACGCAATCGCTCTATTTCTTGTCGTGGGGGCCTTTAGATTTTTAGGATTCCGAAAAACGAAAAAATGATCATATTTTTTTTCATACTCTAAAAGAATCTCATAGGATTTATCGGTGGAACAGTCATCCACGACGATAATTTCATAAGGAATAGTTAATTCCTGCCTAAAAATCGAGTCGATGACCTCGTGCAAGATTTTTGCCCGATTATAACAGGGCATGATAAATGATAAAAGCGGGGCGGGGTGGGGAGGCTTGCCCTTGACTTTATCCGCCATCTCCTGTTGAGCTATTGCGACTCGGGAAGCTAAGTCTACAACCCTTTTTTGCTGTGGGCATATTTCATATATCAAGCCTTCCACGATTTTCAAGGCAAGATCCACCCTTTTATCGTCGTTGGACTCAAGAATGGACCCCACTTTTACAAGTTCTGAAGCGGTAGACGTCCCCTTTTCCCACGCTGTTGTCAAATTGGGTAAGAATAAAAACACGCTTAGAGTCGCATAAATCGTTCGTATCGCCGCCATCTTCATTGCATTTCTCCTTTATTAGCAGGCTGTTTATATGGCTCCTGAGCTTTTTTAATGAGCTTATACCAATAGTCAAAGTAGAGGATATCGAAATTATAGGTTTTCATGCGCATTTCTGCATATTTCTCTTCAAGAAATTCAGGGGAGATCTCTGACCAATCCTGAACGATTAAAACAGGAAGGTCCTGATATATAGGATCCAGAGTTGAAGTCTTAACCAAGGGGAAACTGCCTACATACAAGGCTTCCCAAGTCCGATGGCAATCTAATCCTCCTCCATGGGGACTCAAAACAAACTTAGCTTGCGCCATTTCAAACAGATATTCAGGATATGGACGGTTAGCTACCCAAGAGCAAAAGGGCAGGCGCATAAAATACTCGTAGACGGGCTGCCTTACTGAGGGGTTCGTGTGGACATTAAAATTGACATATAACAGATATTTTTTTGCGGGCCGCCTAACCCGAAGCGCCTTCTGCATTTCCGCGATCTTCAGATCGTGAGCCTTGCTGTGGTTCCAATGCTTATTTGAAAGCCCAATGGGTATGGGTACCAGCTTAGGGTGCCCCACAAGATCTGGATTCTGTGTCAACCACAGGATCAGCTTCTCATCATCCAAAAAGCTCCGGTATTTTCCGGGAGCTGAATAGTCATGATTATGGCTGATTAAAATGTAGGGCTCTCGAATTTTGGGATGTACCTGCGAAAAAAATGCTTCCTGATGGGAAAGATTGATAAAGATCACGTCCCCGGCGCGTACCTGACTTGCATCAAATCTTGGCGTCGTCTCATCAAAAATATGATCGGCGATCGCTCTAAATGAATCTCCCGATACGAATGGCTGGCTATGAGGACGATGCGTTGCTTGCATCGAGCTCATCACCAGCAAATAGATAGCGAGCAGGGACCTAAACAGACGGGCCTTCATGAACCTTCTCTTGAGGAAATTGCCTCATTAATTTAATGTCTCCTTATAAATTATATTGAGCTCATAGGGAAACCAGTCTGATTTTCTACTGATCATTTGGACCCGATCAATCCATGTATTTGGATATTTCCCCTCGAAATGGGCTGGAATTAATGCCATATCCATCGTTCCAATTCTGGAGGGCAGCAAGGAAAAGTTAGATTGGGTTGCAATCAACACATCAAACATCTGCATAGCAAAAAAGTCTTCTACCACATTGTTGAGATCCGGCCTCTCTAAAATTTGGATATCAAAAGTAATATCATCCCTCGAAAAACTAGCTCTAAACTCTTCCACCAGTTTCTGAGGGGTTTTTGTATCGGAAAACAAAAATACATGCATCGGCTTGCGCAAGTTCCACTCATAGATTTTTTTAATTTGATGCTTGTGGTAACTGGAACTAGGATGCTTCAATGGAAACAATTGGATCGATGTATCAGCAGTATCGTTACCGCTTAAGGTGCGTACATGTGCGGCGACATTCAGGCGTCCCTCTCTTCTAAAATCGGGAATTGGAACTTTCGGCAGAAGCGAGTTTCTTAGGTATTCTGAAAATTGTTTATCTTGCCATGGAACGTTAAACAAAAGAGCGTTAGACTTGTTTCTGTCCCACTCGGAAATTTCCGTTGGAAAGTAATCAACAATAAATAGAGTGGGAGCTGCGTGGGGATCTCGAATGACTCGAAAAAAATGCGTCAGGGTTTTTTCAGAATTAATGTGAACGACATTATTTTTGAATTTTGATGCATCGGCTTCATAAGGGTAGGCTTCATATTCAATCGTCAACTTTTCGCTGTTGGGGAAATGCCGGTACAAAAAGGGAACGGAAGTTGAATAGCTTAAAAAACGGGCATGACAATAACCCACTATTTTGTCACCAAAGCGATCCCCTCCTAAGTCATAACTAATGGCATGCCGCTTGGCTAGTTCCTCCCCCGCGCTGAGGGCGAGGGCTGAAAACAGCCCGATCAATAAAAAAAGGAACAAACGTTTGCTCATAAAATACTCTCCTATAATCTTCTTAACCCAATTCTGCCCACGCTACTTAACAACATAGGTGAACAAGTCTCCGTATTTCTCCTGTACGAGGGAAATGACACTTTTCTTATCAACTAATGTGACCTTTTTCCCATGCTCTGCAACAATCTTTGCAACCAAGAGCTTTTGAGATGCCTCAATAATGGCAACAGGGGAGTTGGGTTTATAGGAGACATCCTCAAATACATACTCGTCTAAGTTCTCCAGCAAACACTTTTTTGCCATATATTCCGCGTGGAGGTGGTTGACATGATCTGTAGCTGTAAACAGAGAAGGCTCTATCCCCTTAGTGAGGGCGTAAGCACCAAGAGCACGATTATCTCTAGGAAAACAGGGCCCTCCAAAACCATATCCCGGCATTAAACATTTCTCCCCGATCCTTTTATCTTTTCCTAACGCGTTTAAAATGACAAACTTATCAGCGCCTTCCGTTTCATCTGCAATATCCCCGACCAAGTTCGCAAACGCAATTTTTGCCGTTACATAGCAATTAAGGGCCAGCTTAGCAATTTCTGCACTAGGAACAGACATGCGGGCTATGTGAGGGGAATTGATGCAAACCTTTTGATAAACCGCCTCCAAAATTTCGCCGACCTCGGGGGACCCTTCGCCAATAAGCACCATATCCGGGGTTTGAAATCCTTGAACAATAGCCCCTTGAGCAATAAAGGGAGGGTTATAACTTAATGTGACGTTCTTGCAGTTTTTCAGCAGGGGAAGGGCCGTATCTTTAATGTACCCGGGGAAAACCGTGGAATTAATCACAATATGTTTTCCTGCCAAAGAATGGGAGTTTAGTTGGGTAAGCAAATCGGTCAGCATCGTATAGTCGTAACCATACGTACCAATCGTGGTCGACACGGTAATAAAATAAACGTCCGCAAAATCGATGGCTTCTTTGAGAGATGTCGTTGCCCTAAAATTCTGGCTTGCCTTAAGTAATTCAGTCACGCTGGGTTCAGAAGAAATGAATGTTTTGCTGTTGAGCTTATCAATATACTCTTGCGCTAGATCAACACCCAATACATTGTATCCAGCTTTCTCCAAACATAAAGCGACACAGATACCGAGACGGCCTACACCAAACACCGCGATATTTTGAGCTGAGGCACTTAGAGGTATCGAAAATATAATCGTAAAAATAGCAATTCTGAAGCATTTTTTTAATACCGTAAGCATAGTTAATCTCCTTAGTTTTTCCCCTCAGACCCTTCGTTGCCATCAACGATAAAAATCGGCGCAGAATCAGAGGGTATATACGAATCAATTGATTCTTGGCAAGATACAAAAAAACATCGGCAAGTTGTTCCTGTACACAAATGGATGGAATGCTATACTGCAGCTGTTAACTTTTTTGAGTTACTGGAAGAGGCAATTGCAAAACCAATTTAAGCACTCAACACGCATCCCTAAACCCAAGGAATCTTATTATGCACGCAACCTTATTTCCCGCATTTTTGGTCACCACCTGTTTACTTGCGCTATCTCCTCTTAATGCTGACGCGAATCAAGAAACTGTACTAATTCCCCAGCAAGTTCTTAATAGCATTCACAAACACATTTCCACTAATAGTTGGATAGGAATTTATTATGATGTCGTGCCAAAGGTTCTTAAGGATCACGATTATAAAACTTTCGTGGAAGTTGGTGTGGCTTTAGGCGGCCATGCAGATACGATTTTAAAAACCACGCAAATTACGAATTATTATGGCATTGATCCTTATTTGTATAATTTCGATCCTAAAGATGGTTTTAGCCAGGAAGTTGGTAACTATTCTAAGCTAGGCGGCCAGAAAAATTTCGACTACTTGTATGAATGGGTCAAGAATGTACGCTTAGAACCCTACAAGGACCGTTGCCAAATTATCCGAGATACTTCCGTAAATGCCGCCTCTCTGTTTGAGGACGAATCTCTGGATTGTATCTTTATCGATGGTGATCATCGGTATGAACCTGTCTTGCAAGATCTGGCTGCGTGGTTCCCCAAATTAAGGAAGGGCGGTCTAATGGTTGGAGATGATTACTGGATGGAGCCAGTTTCCAAAGCTGTCAACCATTTCTTCTCTTCTAAGAACAAACCTGTATTTTTCTACACGGCAAGTTCCGGCTACAAGATATGGGCGGTTTACAAGTAATTCCTCTCAGTTCGCGGTTATGAGAGAAGTACGCTTCTCTCATAACCGCTAGTGCTCACTGTACAGACCCACTCTCTCTCACAAGTTCCTTACGCACAAACAAGCCATCTCCAAACCGCGAAGAAAGGCTTGCTTCAAGGAAATTAATATTCCCGCCAAAAAGCACAAAGCCTTGTTCATCCAACCAGGCTCTTGCCTGATCGTCGAGAGGCTTTCCATCCTGGGCTTCAACAGCTTCATGTTTCGTAAGGATAACAGAGACGCCGCTAAGCAACCTTGGTGCAGCTTTCAAGGCCTCGAACTCTGTTCCCTGCATATCGATCCATAACATATCCATTTTTGGAATGTCATATTCTTTCGCCCACGCATCTAAGGTCGTCACTTGTACCACTACGCACCCATCAAATTGAGTGACATTAGAACTTTCATGACCACCATAAGCGCCTGCATCAATAATCACGGGGTCTTCTGGTAAGAATTGCATTGCAACTTTGAAAGCTTCCTTTGGATCAGCAATGTAATGATAAGCAGCCGACTCGCTTCTCGGGTTTTCCATAATGCCGGGCAAATTTTCTCCAGGGATGTCTTGAACTACCTGAATTGGTGCGTGTTCAACCACGGGGCTTGACTCTTCCTGTACTACCTGAGTTGAAGCCTGTTCAACCACAGGGCTCGGAGCTTCTTGCACCACCGGAGTTGATGCTTGTTCAACCACAGGGCTTGGAGCTTCTTGCACTACCGGTGTTGGAGCCTGTTCAACCACAGGGCTCGGGGCCTCTTGCACAACCGGAGTTGGAATTTGTTCAAACACGGGGCTTGTAACTTCTTGCACTGCCGGTGTTGGCGCTTGTTCAACCACGGGGCTCGGAGCTTCTTGCACTTCCGGAGTTGGTGCTTGTGCATGTTCAACCGCGGGACTTGACTGCTCCTGAACCACCTGCGTTGGAACCTGTTCAATCACTGGACTTGGGGCTTGTTGAACGGCAGGTTCAGAAGCATGTTTCTTCGGTTTCTTTTTATGTTTCGCGTGGACTGTTGTTGTAGCCAAGCAAAGACAGGCGACCAAAATCTTTATAAATTGCAATTTCATATTTCACTCCTGTTGTCGACTCTCATCGATTCTAATGTTGATGTTCTAGATAATCGAGAAGTCTCGCATTGTTACAGGTTTTTTGAAAAGAAAATTATTTTGAACATCTGCTGTTTATCACAAGATGCAACATCCTCAGGCGCAGGTAAGCCCCCCCTGTGACATAACTCTTAATCGACTCTTCCGACATCCGGCCAAACATCAGAATTTCTCTGTCAGTCAACCGCAGAAGAACCGCATCCGGATTGTCTACTAGAAGCTTCAGCCTCTTAGCGCAGCAATATAAATGCCAGTGTGCATGCGCCAACCTAAGACTTCCCAATGCTATCGCTAGGAGAGGCAATGAGAATAGGGGTGTTGCCAGTAGGGGCAAAAGGATCATCAACGCGTACGATTCCCAGGAGCGTCTAAACAGAGGCCCGATCCACCTGGGCAAAAAGCTGGTGGAAGTTCGATAGGCAAAAATCTCCTCAAAGCGAGGCTCATTAAAGGCTGTGCGCGCTGCATGCACGGCCTCATGGGCAAGGACCTCTTTACGCGAATAAAGCTTGTAATAAGAGCCCGTTTGAAAAGGGGTTTTTAACTGAATCGAGGGGATCGACTCCTCGATCCAGGTCGCTGCTGCCTGCCAGAATGGGAGCTTTCGGTTGCTGTAATAAGCCTTGATCCAATCGGGCCTTACCCCATAGAGCGGTTCGAGCACAGCGAGCGCTTCTTCCCAATCCGTTTGAGAAAGCGGAGTTCCTTCTACAGAAACAGCTTCGAGCTTTTTCAAACGCTGTAAAAACTCCTGTTCACTTTCTTGCGGACCGGGGATCAATCCCCGCGCATTCAGGTTAAGAAGCTCTTGATCTGTAAACAACATAAGAAACCGTGAGGGTTGAGAGAGCAACAAAGAGCCAAAACGTTTGGTCCAGTTTCTTTTGGATCTCTCGTAGGTGTTTGAGCAATTTTTTTTCTGAAGATTCTCGGTTCTCCTTGGGATCCTGCCAAGCGCTTGCATAAAAATGTTTGGAGTAGAGGGACTTCATTCCACTTTTGGCAAAAAAATAGGAGGCGGGAAGAACGATATCCACACTCCCCTCCTGTCCCGCTTTTTCCTTGAGCGCGTGCGTGAGGGCAATATAGGTCCTTTGCATCACGAGTTCATTGCGGGTCGCGCGGTCTTTCCCTCTGAAGTTTTTTTTCAGGTCGGTCCACCGGCTGCCGATCACTTCGATCGTTTTTTTGATGACGGGATGCCCGGGCCTCGATCCGATCAGTCCGTTGCCTGAGGTGATCGCACGCCCTACAAATGCGGGATGGGGCGTTTCCAAACAGGTGTAGAGATCGTAAGCTTGGTTCAATTTTCCAAACGATTGCAAGCAGTTGGCATCATGATCGGCATAGACGCCCCCTTCGCGGTAGAGAATTTCAAAGCGGAGGACATCCGATTTCTCCCCATAATTTTCTGAGTCGTCGTAACAGTCCTTCAAAAAAGCAAACGGAAAGTCTTGAACATAGAGTTTTTGCATGCCATTGCAAGGAACCGGGCGGTCGCGGTCTGTCCAAAACTTGACCGTCCACTCGGGATGATGGGCGATCCAGGAGCGGATGTTTTCTACAGATCCCGGAGGAAAAGGCCTGGGGCCAAGCCAAATAAAATGAACTACTTGAGGGATTTTAAAATCTTCTGCAGCTTGATCTAGAAGCGGACGGTTTTTTTCATAGAGCGTCTTAAATGTTTGAAGGACTTCTTTGTCTTCGGTCTGCTGAATATATTTCCAATGCTGCGTCTCCTTTCCCATTAGCAGCTCAAATTCGCTGCCGGCTAGAGGAGCTATCGCGAACAGTAGCAGGACAACGACCTTCGGCTTTTTTAGAAGCAGGAGGAAAAGGAGCGGGAAAAATCCGAGTACCCACAAGAATTTGTTCGCCTTGGCCTCCATGATGCTCAATCGCTCCTCGATCTTTTTTTCGAAGGCAGTTTCAAGTTCAAGCCAGGACTGCGCATGCAAATGATGATCCCACTCTCCGGAGGGAAATACAATGTCTCGCAATGAGGAACTGTCGATCTTTTCGCGCACCCCAACGTCCAGAGCTGCAACCGATCGATGCATCACCCGATTTCTAAGGGCAGGCACATCGGTTCCGGGATAATCTTTTTCCATCCGGTCCCAGTTAAACACAAGCCAGTCCATCGTATTTTCCCAGATGGGATGATGGGGTACGGACCCAATGAAGTGCGGGCTGGGAAACACATTGGAACTTAAAATTGAAGGGCCAAGCTCCTCTAAGCTGCAGTAAAAATCATAGCTCGCATTGCAAGGATTTAAAGAGACGCGCGGCTCAGTGTCATGATCGAGATAGACACCTCCCTCTTGATAGAGGATCTCATAGCGGAGGACGAGCGATTTTTCTCCGAAGTTTTCGCTGTTGTCATAACAATCCCCTAGTTTGTGGAAATGAAAATCCTGCACTATCCTGGTTTGCATTCCGGGATGCGGAAGCGGCCGCTCTCGATCTGTCCATAAGTACATTGTCCATTCAGGGTGCAGCGTTTGCCATTTTTTGAGATGGGCGATGGATTCCTTCGGAAACTCATCGGGTCCTAGCCAAATAAAGTGAAAGACTTTTGGGATCCGATTTTCACTATTAAGAAATGTGCGATTTTTTTCGCATAAGTTGTGAAAAAAAAGTGCCCGCCTGGTATCCTCTGGAGTCTGTATCATGGAACAGGTGCACAAAAAAACGGCAACCAACACGAGCGCTTGTGAAACGATTACAAATGGATTCTTTATCGAGGCAAATGCAAAACTCCATTTGGACAAAAATCGCCCTTTTGGCCCCGGATTTGGATTTCTCGCAAATCGCCTATGGCCAACCGGATATGTCGATTTGCGAGAAACCAAACCGGGACCAAAACCATCAATTTTTGTCTGCAAAGCGAGTTTTGCAATTGCCTCTTTCATAAAAATCTCTTTAAATTAATGACAACAATGACATTTATGTTCGCACAAGGCAGAATAAAGAAAAAGGGGAGATAAGTCGGCATGGAAGAACTTGAGGCGTTTGTCATTTTCAATCATATTCCCGAACTGGGCCTCCTAAAGACGAAGCAACTCTTAGAACAATTCGGCTCCGCGCAAGCAGCCCTCAAGGGCGCAGGCAAAAGCTGGGAAACTCTGAACTCCTGGAAAAAAGATTTAGAACTGATCGCCTCTTCGGGAGTAAAACTCATCCCCTTCACAGATCCTCGCTATCCTAAAAGACTGCTCAAGCTTAAAGATCATCCGCTGGTCTTATATGTCAAAGGCGACCTGTTTCCCTCGGATGAAAATGCCGTGGGCATGGTGGGAACGCGCCAATGCAGCCTCTACGGTAGAGATGTAGCGCATAAAATAGCCAAGGAACTTGCAGGCAAAGGGTTCACCGTCGTGAGCAATCTGGCGCTGGGCGGCGCTTCCGCCATTCATATGGGCGCTATAGAAGCCGGCAGGACCATTGCCGTGATCGGATCGGGTCTCAAAGATATCTACCCCAAAGAAAATATTGCCCTCACCTCGCACATCGCTCGGAGCGGCGCTGTGATCAGCGAGTTCCCAATGAATGCGCCGCCCGAAAAAAATAATTTTCTAAAGAGGGACCGGCTGGTCAGCGCTCTTTCTCAGGCTGTCCTTCTTACGGAAGCTCCCATTAAGAGCAGCGCGATGATCACGATGAAATACGCCGAAGCCCAAGGCATTCCCTGTTTTGCACTTCCGGGGCGTCCGGACATCGAAACATTTCAAGGCAATCAAATTTTAATTAAAGAAAAAAAAGCGCGGCTGGTCGAAAACACTAAAGACCTGCTCGCTCTCCTGGGAGCGCTCTGACCCTTTTCAAAAAAAATTTAGGGGCCAAATCGGCCGTTATTTCACTGAAAAATGAAATTTCTCTTGAAAAATTGTACCACAAAGTGCAATTTTCAATTGCTAAGCGCACTTTTGGATTAAAATGGGGCGCATACCCGCGTTTCTAAGCATATAATAGGTTCCATCAGGATGGCAAAGGCCCTTATCATCGTCGAGTCTCCCGCGAAGATTAAGACGTTAAAGAAATTTTTAGGTTCGGGGTATCTCATTGAATCCTCAGTGGGCCATATCCGCGACCTCCCGAAAAAGGGCTTTGGCATCGACATCGAGAATGACTTCGAACCCCAATATGTTGTGCTTGAAGATAAAAAAGAGGTGATCAGCAAGCTGCAAAAAGCGGCCAAGCAAGTTGACATGGTCTACCTCTCACCCGATCCCGACCGCGAAGGAGAGGCGATCGCCTGGCACATCGCTGCGATCCTCCCCAAAGGGACTCACTTCAAACGGATGACCTTCAACTCGATCACGAAGGAAGCTGTCCTCGATGCGATCAAACATCCCCGCGATATCGACCAAGCCCTTGTGGATGCCCAGCAAGCGCGGCGCCTTCTCGACCGGATCGTGGGATATAAAATTTCTCCCATCCTGACAAGGCGCGTGCAAGGCGGCAAAGATGGCGGCCTTTCTGCGGGTAGAGTCCAATCTGTAGCCTTAAAACTTGTCGTCGACCGAGAGAAAGAGATCGATGCCTTTACCCCTGTAGAATACTGGAACATCTCCACCTCGCTGCAAACACAGACGGAGGAACCGCCTTTTGCGGCCGCCCTCTATTCTATCGATGGAATGCGGCTGGAAAAAGAGCCCGTTCCCGGGAAAGATGTTTTCACAATTCAGAACAAGGTCGAGGCGGATAAGATTGTAGACCGACTGAAAAAGGCCTCCTATAAAATCGCCTCAGTTGAGAAAAAAGAGAGAAAGCGCAACCCGGTCCCTCCCTTTATTACCTCGACAATCCAGCAAGAAGCGAGCCGCCACTATGGATTTTCAGCATCCCGCACAATGGGTATTGCTCAAAGTCTTTACGAAGGGGTCGATTTGGGCAATGAAGGTCCCGAAGGGTTGATCACCTACATGCGTACCGACTCTGTCCGGATCGCTCCCGAGGCATTAGATGCCGCACGCAAATACATCTTTGAACAATACGGCAAAGAATATCTTCCCGATCAGGCACGGCAATACTCCACGAAAAAAAGCGCCCAAGATGCCCACGAAGCGATCCGCCCGACCAACCTCACCCATCCGCCTGAGGCGATCAAGAATTATTTAACAACAGACCAGTTCAAACTCTACGTCCTCATCTGGCGCCGCTTCCTCGCCTCGCAAATGAACCCAGCGATCTACGACACGATCACGTGCGATATCGATACGAATCAAAAAATCATGCTCCGCGCGACCGGCTCCACGATTAAGTTTTCAGGATTCCTCGCTGTCTATGAAGAAAAAGAAGATCGGGAAGAAAGGGAAAAAGAGGAACTGGAAAAAATGCTGCCATTCCTCACGGCAGGTCAATCTCTCAATCTCGTCGATCTCGAATCGTTGCAAGCATTCACGCGGCCGCCTCCCCGTTTTACAGAAGCCTCTCTTGTAAAAGAATTGGAAAAATCGGGCATCGGCCGTCCTTCCACCTATGCGGCGATCATGGGAAAAATTCAGAGCCGCGACTATACGATCAAAGAAAAGGGAACGCTCAAGCCCACAGAACTGGGCAAAGTCATTGCGAAAATGCTCGAGGACAATTTTAAGCTCATCATGGATATCGGCTTTACGGCTGCTATGGAGGATGAGC
>JABDEH010000037.1 GCA_013287215.1 Chlamydiota bacterium | reverse complement strand
CACGTGAGGCAAATACCGAGCACAAGAATGATTGGAATCGTCACTGTCGCGACAAATCCGGCAAGGACGGTCACTGCAGTCAGTCCGGCAAAGGGTCCCGTCAGGGAGATAGAAAAGCCGAGCAGGTTCGAGATGCCTACGGAAGTGGCGTAACCGGCCACTAAGGCAAAGAGTGTGTTCAGCAAGCCGCCTTCGGCATTGATCCTATTCGCGACGGCGTACATCAGCATGCAGGCCGGCGCTGTGAGACCGAGAGCTAAAGCATGGGCGGTGGGGATCACGCCAGGAACGATCAACTCCAAGGTTTTACCGCCGAGCCAGCCGGCAGTGCCTAGAATCGCAAACCCTGTCAACGCGGAGGGCGCATTGGTCCTAGCCTCATTAGTTATAGTAGCCATATTAGAACTCCATGTTACATTTGCGGCTAGTATACAGGTAAATCCGTATTAAGTCTATGCGTTCATTTTAAAAGTTTTTATTTACAAATTTATATTATTATTAAATCAGAAATAATTCAACTTAGTTAGTAATAATGAAAAACAGAAGTGTTAGTAAATTTTTTAATATTTTGCTCAGAACACCTTTTCTAAACGATGGTGGCTAAAATCTTCGTCAATCCACTTCAAGAGCACATCATCCATCCAAAAGAAGCTGCGAGGTTTTGAGGTCCAACCTAAAAACCCCATATGCCCCCCTTGCTCGGCCGTCCATACCTGCACAGCGTGGGGCAGAGACATTCCATGGACCGCATCCATACAAATGAAAGGATCGTCTCTGGAAAATAAAAGATGCGTCGATTGTTGAATGCGAGGCAAAAAGCGGATGCTGCTGCACTCGCGATAATATTCATCAGAGTCTTGATATCCCCAATGGGGAGCTGTGACTAAATCGTCGAACTCAACAATCGTCTGGATGTTTTGAGGAGCTTTGGCCCCTGCCTGGTCCAAAATTGTTTTGAGATAGTAGGAATGATACAAGCGGTTCCGCTTTTCCTGGATGCTACGCACCGTTTGGGCAAGGTCCATCGGAGCGCAGACAGCGATGAAGGCTTTAACGAGTTCCTTGGCCTTTCCTCCCAGCTCGCCGGCTAATTTTAGGGCAATATTGCCGCCGAGAGAAAATCCGATGACAACGATTTCTGAAGCGGGGGCATCCACTTTTAAGCCATGAAGGACCTTGAGCATATCTTCGCTAGTTCCTGCGTGATATAACAGCTTGGACAACCCCTTGCCCGGTCCGGCCCCTCTGAGATTGACCCTGACGACTTTAATTCCTTTGAGATAGAGCTTCCGAGACATGCGGATCATGTAGCCCGAATCGTGGGAGCCTCCCATTCCATGGATAAGCACCACAGTCCGCTCCGTTCTTTTCCATTTGGGAGGGGTCGATACCGTACAGCACAAATAGTCGCCGCTCCCGAGATCGACATGCCATTCTTTAAAAGGGGGAGGTTTCCCCGCGGGGAAAAAACAGGAAACGATCGTCTGCACATGGCGAGAGGCCAGACCCGGCAGCGGACGGAAGTTGAGCGTGTTTACCTGCATTCACCGATCTTTATCACATTTCAAATTAAGCCGCCCTAATAAATTTTCAACTAATTGCATTCTTAATATGTTTCCATCTTCTAACGCCGGAATAATTTGCTTCATATAACAATTATCTGGATCTAAAAGACGGGGGTCAAATTCAAAATGGACTCCGGTTAAAATCGCTCGGCCTCGACCGACGCGGCATTCGATAATGGCCGGAGCTTTTTCCTCAATATTGTAAAAGGCAAGGACGGTGGCTTTTTTTTCTTCCGCAGCATCAACAAAGTAGCCGCCGCCGTTGTAATAGACGGTAAAGACGGTGTCCTTTAGAAAGCTCTGAGTGCCGTTCCAAAGGATTTTAGCAGCCCGCACCCCGCTCAAGGTTTGATAATCGTAGGGCGCAAGGATAGGGCCTCGCACGATCCCCGGGAAAAAGGCCAATTCACGGGCGCCCTCAACCTCTAAAGGCGTCCCTTTTGCAAAGTCGACAAAGGCGCCGCTATAATAACTACCGGCGCAAATCCCTAGAAAGGATCCTCCATTTTCCACGTACGACCGAATTTTTTGATTCCCCTTTCCATTCAATGCTTTGGTGTATGGAATGTCGGCTCCTCCGGGCATAATCAACAGGGCGGCATCCGTTTCCCAGTTGTCATTAATAAGCTGCTCGGGGGAAATGAACTTAATTTGGTAAGCAGGTTTAAGAAAGTGTTCCATCGTTGCAGCGGTCTGGATTAGACAGTCGCTTGAGGCGCCGGGCCCGGAATAGATATACACGGTGTCGCCGGCCGATGCCTTTGCGGGAAGGCATGCAAGAGAAAGGAGGCAGGCTAGAATGAGATGGATCATCTTTAAATTTCCGGGTTGATCGGTAAAAAATAACACAAAAATGAATCACTCTTGAGATTGCATAGGGGACAAAGCCTGTGGCTTTGCCCCCTTAAACAAACAATCTGTTGTTTAAAAGATGGAATCTTGTCCAACGCCTACAGCAAACGTTCTCGTACCGGCTGGCTGAGGGGCAAAACCATAAGTTTTTTGAAAAACAATCCCCGATTTTTTTGCTGCCTCTACAGCCTTTTCCGATAATCTTACTTCTAACTCATAGGCGCGTCTTGAAGAGCACAAAAAACCAACGTCTTCTGCTTTGCTAACGGTCAATTTAGCGACATCGGTTAAATCTAAGGACAAGTTGCCGTTTGTTTGCTCATTAATGGCTGTCTTGACAAATGCAAAAATATCATGAACTTGACGCGTGTGCTCCTCATCAATTCTCGTATCACTGTCCTTGTTGTCAATTGCTTCACTAGGAGTAAAGTGATGGTGCACATTAAAGAATACGTCCAGCCCTCTCTCTTTCCTCTCGAATGCACTTCCCACCTTTACAAGGACAGCTTTTAGTTGTGGGTCATAAATAGCCTTTAAATGACTACACAATCCTATTCCTACTTTTGCAACGGTTTCTTTCAGTTTCGGGTCTTGAATAGCCTCTAATTCACAGTGAGACTCAGGTCCCAATAAAGTAAGCTTAACTGGCGCGCTATTATCGATATAATATTGGCTGCATGCTGATGACAGAGATACAAATGATGTAAGAGAAAAATTCATAATAAACTCCCTAGCTTTAGATATGACTTAGAAAAATCACAAGGGATAGTAACCGGGCATCTCCATTATTTGCAACGCTTGATGTCTTCCTCTGGCGGCAGCTTTTCGGGATAAATGTTGCTTTTTGTCAGCACTTGACGTACATCCTGGTTGTTCTTTACATGCTCTCCGGTAATCTCTTCCTCTCCTTGCATCCCCTCTTTTTTGACATTGAAGTGGGTAATTTCTCCTGCAAAATCCTTCGCTTTAATTGTAATTGTGGGCAAAAAATCAGCCAAGGGCCGAGATTCAGGAACACCTAACTTCTGTTTCATTTCTCCTGTGGTGCGGAGCATGAATCCAGAGCTTTCTTTTCGCTGCGTAACCATTGGCGAAGTTGGCGATTACAATGACATCCATCATGATTTTCATGAACTCTACGGGATTGAACGCGGAGGAGCTGTCATGGTTGTCCTGACGGTCATGTCTATTGGCGTTCGGGGCATGCACCTGCGTAGTCTGGACGATTTGAGGTGACGAGGATATCTCATCACGTTATAACTTCAGCAAATAAACAGTCCCTCGACCTTTGCCTATTTTTCTGATTTTGCCCAACTGAATAAGCATGTCGAGCCTTCTTCCAGCGGTGGTTCTTGAAAGCCCTAAATTTTTTGTCACATCTGAAATAGTAATTTCTGTTGCCATATCAAACAACGCCAAAACAGGCTGCAGATCATCAACAATTGTTAGTCCATCTTTTCCCAGCTGTTCTCTTGGCAAGATGCACTTCACGAAGCCTTCTCCCTCAATAATGGTCGGAGTTTTTAAATTTCTCTCTTGATAAGTTTTGAAAATTGTAATAAATCCTGAACCCATTTTTTCAATATACTCTCCTTCACGAAAAGCTTTGCAAATTGCGGCATTTCTTATAAAACTAAGTCCTAATTTTAGATTCTGCGAATTTAAGGGACCGAAAAATGTGCCTGGGCTAAAAAATTCAATACGATTTTGATAAATTGCAATTTTTGAAGGGCTCTTTTGATGGTAATTTCTATGTACAATCATATTTAGTAGTGCCTCACGAATGGCTTTTTGCGGAATTTCAAGAGTTTCTTTTCTGCGAGGTCCATCAATGACAAATGATTTGGACAATCGACTAACAATAAATTCAAAAGCACTTTCGAACTGCTCAAACAAAGTGCCAGTGCAATCGACAGAAGCAATTGCATCTCTTCCTTCAACTCCTTTGAAATGGGAACAAATAATCATGGCTTCAGTAAAGAAATGTTGAGGCTCTTTGCCAAATAAAAGAATCCCAGCAGTCGTCGCATAGATGTGAGCATGTTCCTGAATGATCAAATGATAAGACCGCAAGAATTCCTGAGAAATTCCTGTTTTTTTTTCAGTTTTTCTCGATCGAATAAATTCTTTTATTTTCTCCGTGTCCAAATCGTTTTGAGTAGTATCATACACTGGCATCATATCATAACATTTACCACGGGCTTGCCACTTAAGTTCTTCTATTAAATCAGCGCTGGCCCTCATAGTGACAGGCCCCAATCGCACATAGGTGCCTTTTTCCAATCCTTCGGATTTTCTATAATACGGCTTATTTGTTCCCGAAGACACCTCTATAACAAGCAAGGCCCTATCATTTATCCTTTGCGTGTATACAAGCGGTAAAATTGCCGGGGTGGAGGCCTCATAGATAGCTTTGCTTAAAGTCTCAAAGGCATTTACAGCTTGTTCATCAGGGATTCCAACCACAACGCCATTATCGGCCACGCCAATCACTAATTTCCCGCCATTTTGATTGCAGAATCCGATCACCGTTTTAACAATTTGATCGTTTTGCGGCATTTCTCGTTTAAATTCAAGAGTTGATGATTCACTACCTGGATATTTCATAAGCACCTTTTTAACCCACAATATCAGAACTGGGTTAAATGGGTCAAATAATTTCATCAAATCAACCCAATTAACCCATGGCAAAAGTGGTGGGTTAATTAGCTTCATTGACTATCAAAGACTTAGGATGAAATCACCCCATTTGGGTTAATACGAAGCCTTAGATACTGCCAAGACAGGACTCTTTCGGGCGAGCGGCTACGCCGTCTCGTCCACGAAAGCCCGTTCGCGCCACGCAGGGCGCTTCACTTCAAGGAGCGGTCTCGGGAAAAAAGACCCGGAGGTAAGTGACAGGACTCTTTCGGGCGAGCGGCTACGCCGTCTCGTCCACGAAAGCCGGTTCGCGCCACGCAGGGCGCCTCACTTCAATTCCTGCCGCAAGGCAAGCAGTTGCCTTGCTTCATCGGCAACAAAAAAGGCTTCCCCCGCAGGGGGAAGCCTTCGTTGCCGATGACAGGAATTGAACCAGTACCCTATTGCTAGGAGTAGATTTTGAATCTACCGCGTCTACCATTTCGCCACATCGGCGGGAAGGGCATAGCATAAGGGATCAGCGCCTTTCCTCCCAAGGATATTTTTCTCTGTGGCGCTGCTTGGGAGGCGGGGTCTCTGGATAGAGATGATCGTCGTGCGCCCGGTAGATGTACTCCCCTTTGGCGTTCATCCGGCGGATCCTCTCCTGCTCCGATTGCTCTAATCCGGAACAGGCTGTCAACACTAATAAAAAGAAATAACTTGCTTTCATAATTGAAATAATCTTTATATCTTAATTAAGACTAAGAACATATTTTTAGGCGGTTTTGCTATTTTTTGAAGAAACCCGTCATGGCAATATCGTTCAATTCTTCAGCGAGATTAACAACGTTTTGGGGAGTTTGCAAGGTGAAATTCGTCGCCTTAGAAAAAATCATTGCCGAAAGCTCCGCGATGAAGAAAACGATGCAGGAGATCGAGAAGATCGCGAGAAGCCACGCGTCGATCTTTCTCATGGGAGAAACGGGCACGGGCAAAGAGGTGATCGCCAAGAATATCCATGCTCTTTCGGAAAGGGCCGGGAATGCGTTCATCAAGGTCAACTGCGCTGCGATCCCCGAGCCGCTCATCGAATCTGAGTTTTTTGGCCACGAACGGGGGGCTTTTACAGGGGCGATGAACAGGCGGCTGGGGCGCTTTGAGCTGGCGCACAAAGGCACCTTGCTTTTGGATGAAATTTCAGAAATCCCTCTGGGCTTGCAGGCGAAATTGCTGCGCGTCCTTCAGGAGCAGGAGTTTGAACGGGTAGGAGGTTCAGAATCGATCCGGGTCGATGTGCGCATTATCTCGACGTCGAACCGCAATATGAAAGAGACGGTGGCGAAAAAGCTTTTCCGAGAGGATCTCTATTACCGGCTGAATGTGGTCCCGATCAAATTATCTCCTCTGAGGGAGCGGTTCGAGGATATTTTGCCGCTGGCTGAATATTTTCTGGAGAGGCTGGCCGAAGAAAATCAAAAGCCCCGGGTATATCTGTCGGCGGCGTCAAAGCAGCGTCTTCTCGATTATCCTTGGCCCGGCAATATTCGGGAGCTGGCGAATGTGATCGAGAGGACGGTGGTAATGCATAGCGCGGCAACAATTGAGCCGGAGCATCTGAACTTAGATCCCTATCCCTCCTGCGCGCTGCCGGTGGGTATCACACTACAAGAACTGGAAAAAAAATATATCCTCGACACGCTTGCCCTGCAGAGCGGCAATCGGACGAAAACCGCCGAGGTCCTCGGCATCAGCACGCGGACGCTCCGGAACAAGCTTCACCAATACCAGATTAATTGAGGATATAGTGTAGGGTCATCTCGAGATGCTTCCACTTGGCCAGCGCCTGTTCCATGGGATGGGTGAAGTGGCGGGCCATGGCGAGATCAAAGGCGAGCTCGATGTTTTTAAAGAGAGGCTCGTAGGCAGCCTCTTCCTGAAAATCTAACTGGAGCAGGGTCATCATCGAGGTCTCTTCGTCGGGCTTTTTTTCGAGTTCGGCGATCATGCGCGCCACGAGAGGAACGCAGCGGTGCAAGCTGGATGAAAGCGAGGCAAGAGCACTTTTGACTTGGGGGCCGTAGGCGGAGGGCATCGGAGTTTGCGCAATGGCGTCCCCGATGCGGCGGCGCAGATCGAGGGGTTGGGTGCAGTGTTTTTGGACGGCCTCCGCTAGGGATAGATAGGGAATGTGAGGAAAGCCAATCCCCTCGGCAGTCGCATTGATAAAGAGTCGTTCGGGATGCTTTTTAGCATAGGCGCCGATGGCTTCCGATTCCATGACCCACTTCACGAGGGTGCTGACATAGCGGCCGTGCCGGTCTTTTCTACGAAGTTTTTTTTCTTTCACTTCTGCGGTCAGTGCTTTGGGGTCGGCGACGATACCCGGAGCATAGCTGCTGCCGGCTGTGAACGCGAGATCGACGCCGGTGAGGATGATGGGGTTGCACCCCAAGTGGCAGGCATAGGCGATGGCGAGCGTGGTGACGGAAAATGCCTCCGCGCCCAGCTCATGGCCGATGGCCGGTTCTTCGATGCCTAATTCATTCTGCATCCATTCTTCGAAAGAGCCGCCAGTATCGGAGCGCAGATAGCCGATCGGAGCGCTGCAGAGTCCCAAGACTTCCGCGTAGAGGCGGTTGGAGTAGACGAGGGGCATATCTAGGGGAGCGGAGGGCCTTAAGCGCTCGAGTTCCTGAGGATTGGGATCTAGGGCCATGCCAAGATGGGGACGGATGCCGAGATGCTTTAGCGCGGTCAAGGTTGAGCCTCCGGCGATGAGGAGCGCGCTATCGCCTGCGGTTTTTAATAGGGGCGCAGAGTGTTCTAGAGAGGGGCCGGCGCCGCAGATGATCGCGGGAACATTTTCGAAGCGGTTTTTCCACTGCGTGGCGTTAAAGGCAGACCCGATGCGCAAAAAGTTTTGGGAGAGATTTTTAAAGAGGAGGTGAGAATAGAGGATGTCGCTCACGCTGGCTTTGGTCATAAAGCTTTTGCGCTGCAATTTGAGCTGGAGGCGCCGGCACTTTTTGGGCTGCTTCTTCTTGTAGGCGGCGAGGAAGGTGACTTCAACTTTGTCCGAAGGGAATGCGCGGGCCAAATCTTCGATATCTGCATTCTCATTTTGTAAAAAACGGAGATGGACTTTTGGATCGGAGAGGATTTGAGAGCAATGGGGGCCTCTAGCGAACGCGGCAAGGGCTGCGAGATTATCTTCCAAAAAGATGAGGGCCCGCTCTCTTTTTTCTGCAAGCCATGCCTGGAGAGGAAAGTAGTAGCGGCCGAGGCCAATGCCGTACACATAGAGAATTTCTGCTCTGTCTAAATCAAGTTTTGCGTGCCACTGCGCAACTTCACTTGCGATGTCAAGCGCAGGCTCGCTCTTGCAGGCGTTGTCGTAGGCGGTGTAGGTGAGGAGAAAGTGGAGGTCGGGATACCGGTCCAAGAGGTCATTTTCAGATGGCATACAGCAGCTGCTCGGTGACGTTTTTGAAGAAAAGGGTTCTGTTGAGGCTGCCCTCAAAAGTGTCCGGAGGGACGTGCCTGGCAAAGAGGTGCTGCCAAATGTTCCAGAGGGGCGCTAAGATATGCGCGTAGGCGATCTCTTCATCAACGGCGGCCACCCTGCTCAAAGGGAAGGCGAGATGCGCCTGATACATCTCCAGGCAGCGCTCTAGGCTCTGTTTGAGCGCATGAATGCTCTCATGCGCGCCGGGGCCAAAAACTAAAGGCTGGGCGCGGATCTTGCGGCGCAAATCTTCTTGGGGACTCAGGGCAATGTCTTTCAGCTGCATCGCTTCAGCGCCGGCGATACCCCGCCCCCCTTCAGTCGCGTTGATGAAGCGGAGATGAGGGTGCGCCTGAATCAACGCTTCGAGCCAAAGTCCCGCCATTTCCCAATCTTTGGGAGCTTCTTTTCTTTCCCCTTCCACTCCGGGGGCGTAACATTTCCCCTCCTCTAGGCAGAGATCGAGGCCGACAAAAATAATTGGATTGCAGCCCAGGGAAACGGCAAGGGCTGTAGAAAATGTCGCGGCATTCCAGCCTGCCTCAAGCTCTGGGCCGAGCAGGGGCAGATGATCATAGAACCATTTTTCTATCGGGTGCGCAGCGCCATCTTTGATAAAGAGGCGGGGGCCCTTCACCCGTGCGAGGAGCTCGGAAGAGACGCGGTGCTGGTAAAAGAAGGGAATGTCCAGCGCGGCCTGCCCTTCCCAGCGATCGCGGGGAGGATCGGGATCGATGCCGGCGGCAAAATGGGGGACAATCCCCGCATGGGCCAGAACATTGAGGGCGGAACCTCCGCCAAAAAGGAGCGCGCGGCCCTCAATCGTTTTTAGGCAGTCGCTGTTTTTGGCAAAGGAAGGTCCGGCGCCGCAGATGACGGCGGGAATATTTTCAAAGGCGCCAAACCAGCGGCCCCCATCATAGGAGCGGGGCAACCGCTCCATATTTTTTACGATGTTGGCAAAGACCTTTTTTCCAAAATCGCTGAAATCGGAGGCGGCGAGGTGGACGCCTGTCCTGACATGCTCGAGGGCGGCAAAAATTTCCTGTTCTCTTTCAGCCCCGGTGGCTTGATATGACAGCGGCTGAAAGAGAAACTTCCAAGCGATCTCTTTGTAGGTCTGCTCCTCGCTGCCCTTCTCGAGCAGGTAGGCATGCTCTTCAAGATGAATGACATCTCCTTGGATGGTTAAGACGTTCATAGGGCAACCTGCCGCATGAGCTCTTGATAAGAAGGCAAGGTGTGAAGTCCGCGGTTCATGATGATATGGGTTCCGTTGACGGCGGCAACAAAGGGGGCGCCGACATAGTAGTTATAGGCCATGACCTGGTCGAGGGCCTTTGCGCTGAGGATGTCTTGTTTGCACTCGATCAAAAGCAAGGGATAAAGTGGATGCTCCGCATGGATCCCTCGGGCAAAACAAATAATATCCGCCCTTCGCTCAGGAACATGAGGATCATGGAGAAGGTGCGGCAGATGCCGCAGCTCCTTTTCGACAGCGAGGAACTCCCTGGGATACCCCAAATCGGAGATCATGGCTTGGAGCCATTTCTGTCGGACCCGTTCTTCCGGAGTTGCCGCCACAAAGCAGTTTCTAACGGGATCAAAAAGGTTATTCTGTCTGGATGATTCCATAGTTGCCATCATCTCGACGATAGATCACTTTCAATTTGCGATCCTCTTCGCCGCGATAGATGAGGAACTTGTCGCCGGAAAGGTCCATCTTCATCATCGCTTCTACGGTCGTTAAAATTTTCAATACGCGGGTCTCCTTGCCGATCACTTTGGGCACGCTGAACCGCTCTTGCTCTAACCTGCGATTTTCCGCCTCGATCTCCGCATTGATCTCTTCGAGCTCATTGTATTTGGGAGCTTCCCAGACGCTCACCTTCATCTCGACGGTGTCCCATCCTTTTTTATGGTGGTCCTGGATCTTGCTCTTGTAATCGCGCAGGCGGGATTGCAGGCGGTCAATCGCTTTGTCGATCGAAGCATACATGTCGCTAGTCATCGCATGCACTTTCACTTTAAAATTGTTGAATTTGAGGACGATCGAAGCCGAGTGCTCCATCTTCTGAATATCGAGGTTGGCATGGATGTCCATGATGTGGTTGTGGAACCGCTCGATCTTGGTCAGCTTGTCCAAGATATAATTCTTCATTGCTTCGGTCACTAAAACATTTCTACCCACGACGTGAAGTTTGTAACCTAGGGCCTCTTCTTCAGAAAATTTATTTTTATTCACCATGATCAGCCTCTCCTTTTTTATTGATCTTAACCCAATCCCTCCTTTGCTGCAAGTCGCCTAATTGTCCGCAGGCGGCCATGATTGCGTTGCCCTTGTTTTGCCGCAGAAGAGTTTGGTATCCTTTTTCCCGCATCCTCTTTAAAAAATTGTCGAGTTGTTCTTGGTCCGGCGGCGCAAAGCGGTCTTGGAATTGGGCATTGTATGGGATGAGGTTCACTTTGACTTTCAGACCTTCCAAGTAGGCTGCCAGCTCATCGGCAGATTCTAAGGAATCGTTGATCCCTTTGAGCAGGACATATTCCACTAAAATTTTTCTTCTCGGGTGCAAACAGTAGGCTTGCATCGCGCGCTTTAGTTCCTGCATATTCCATTTTTTATTGATCGGCATGACTTTATCGCGCACCGAATCGTTCGGCGCATTTACCGAGACGGCGAGATTGAGGGCCGGATCGGCATCGGCGGCAAACCTCCCGATCGCCTCCACATCGCCGCTCGTCGAGACAGTGATGCGGCGCGGCCCAAGCCCTAGGCCGGCTGGATCAGTGAGGACGGCAATGGCCTGCATCACGGCGTCATAATTATCGAACGGCTCGCCCATGCCCATAAAGACAATATTGCGGACCGGATGGCCCAAGACATGGCGCGCGTAATAGACTTGGCAAACGATTTCTGCTGCGGTGAGATTGCGGAGGAGGCCCATCTTTCCCGTTGTGCAAAAGGCGCAGCCCATCTTGCACCCCACTTGGGAGGAAATGCAGAGCGTGACCGCATTCTGCATCGGCAGGACGACCGATTCGCTCTTGAGCCCATCGGGATATTTTAAAAGAAATTTTACAGTCTTGCCCTCTTCTTTGAGAAGAGAAAGTTCGGGAAGCGCGCGCTCCGTCAGGTTTAGGATCTCTTGGGCTAAGGGATGCGCCTGGGCCTCCATCCGGTCCAAAAAAACATTTCCCTCCCTCATCCACTGCGCATACAAGAGCGCAGCATGCCGCCTGCCTTTCCCCAAAAGGGAGGCGACCGCCTCGGAAAAACTTTTTTGAGTATGCGAATAAACGGAAATGACCATAATTAGGATTTGCACCGAACAGGACTTGAACCTGTAACCACCCGGTTCGAAGCCGGGTACTCTATCCAGTTGAGCTATCGGTGCTCAAGGCCAACAATCGTAACAAAGACACTGATTGCATGAAAGAAGAAAAAACTGAAGGGATCGTCCTCCGCGCTTTCGCCTACAGGGAAAATGAGCGCATTTTGACCGTCTTCACCCAAGAAGCGGGGCTGATCAGCCTGATCGTCAAAAGGCTCTCTTCCTCCCTGCTCTCGCTAGCAAGTCCCTTTTGCCGCTCTGAATTTCTCTACCGCAAAGGGAACACCGACCTCTTCCGTTTTCTCGACGGCACCCCAATCGACTACCATCTTTTTTTACGAGAAAAACTCTCCTACTTGGACAGCGCGAGCGCGCTGGCTCACGCCGTTCTCTCCTCACAAATGCCCCTTAAGCCTGCCCCGGCCCTCTATGCTCTCCTGCTCTCTTACCTTCACCACCTGCCCCAGTTTGCGCAGCCGGCTTCCCTTCTCTCCAGCTTCTATTTAAAAACTCTCCTCCACGAGGGGCTTTATGCGGCCGACCACTCCCCTTTTTCATTGGAAGAGCAAAAGATCGTGCATGCGCTCATCCTCTGCAAACAATTTCAGGAATTGGAAAAGTGCGCCGTCCCGGCTGAGCTGGCGGACAAGATCCACCGATTTTTTAAAGAAAAAACTAGCTAAATGCGAAAGGGGGGACTCGAACCCCCACGGGTTGCCCCGTTACCACCTCAAGGTAGTGCGTCTACCAATTTCGCCACTTTCGCGTAGATGAGAAAAAGGGAGATAATATTCGGGAATCGGATATTCTGACAAGAAAAATGCGTTTTCGGGTATGATGGCCTTTATGCGATGCACAGGTTATTGTACAGCTTCTTCCTTTGACATTCCCCGTCTTTACCAGACGCTGCAAAAAAGCGGGGGCGCCCAGCTCTATCGGGATGTTATCCATGCGACGACGAAAGACGATAAGCGGACGAAGGGAGATATTTTTTATTTTTCTTACGGAGCGGTGATCATGTGGGGCTTCTCAGCCGATGAAGAAAAAATGCTCCTGGCCTCATTAAAAGAATTTGAAAAAGACCCCTTCCCCAAGCCTGAGATCGACGAGTTCACCTTCGCCTACGGGGATGCGATGAAGATCGAGGAGGATGAGATCATCCTCCAAAATAAGAGCACCCTCACGAAGCTCGCCATCTCTCATGGAATTGCTCAATCGGTCAAACTGACGATCTTCGAAGAGGCGATCCAAAAGACGATCGACCACACGACGAAGCTTCCGACAAATCTGGCCAATAAAGGAAAAATCGCCCTCTCGCGCAAACAAATTTCTCAAAAAATGGGAGAGCTGTTCATCGAGCGCAATTTCATTAATCTGCATGCCGAAGTGCTGGACACCCCCGAGTTTTTCTGGGACCATCCGGAGCTGGAGCCTTTCTACCGCCGCACCGCCTATTATCTCGACATCAACAAGCGGGTCGAGGTGTTGAATAAACGGCTTAACGTTGTCCACGAACTCTTTGGAATCCTCAGCAACGAGCTCAACCACCAGCACTCGTCGCGTCTCGAAATGATCATCATCATCCTCATTGCGACGGAGATTATTCTGGTCTTGATGAGAGACTATTTTCATATTATCTGATGAAATTTTTGATTCGGCTCTACCAACTCACGATTAGTCCTCTGATCGGCCCCTGCTGCCGCTTTTATCCCACCTGTTCCGAATACGCCTTGGAAGCGCTGGAGGTCCACGGGACCTTGAAAGGTTTATATCTTACGGTGAAGCGGCTGCTGAAATGCCATCCGTGGCATCCGGGCGGCTGCGACTTCGTCCCCGACCGTGAGGAAGGTGTCAACGCAAAGGCGCGAAAAAGCAAAGATTGAACGCAAAGGCGCAAATATATCTTATTCTTTCTTTTCAACAACTGCAGCGCACTTTGTTTTCAAAGCAAGGAAGAGAGTTTTTGCTCGGCCTATCAGGTCGAGCTTTTTCTCTTTCCACCCTTCGGTGAGGTCGTAGGCGACGGGGATCACCACGAGGGTTAGGAACGTCGAGGTGATGAGTCCTCCGATGACGGCCATGGCCATCGGGGCGCGCGATTCGGAGCCGGAGCCGCGGGAGAGAGCGACGGGGAGCATGCCGAGGATGACGGCAAGTGTCGTCATGAGGATCGGCTGGAGGCGGAGGCGGCCGGCTTGAACGAGGGCCTCTTTGCGGGGAAGTTTATCTTGGAGCAAGTTCGCAAAGTCGACGAGGAGGATGCCGTTTTTTGTCACAAGTCCCATGAGCATGATGATGCCGATCATGGTGAAGATGCTCATGGTCATTTGAAAGAGGACGAGCGCTCCAATAGCTCCGATGATGGAAAGGGGCAATGCGAGCATGATGACGAGTGGCTGCAGGAAGCTCTCAAATTGGGACGCAAGCACGATATAGACCATCACGATGGCCAAGCCAAGCGCAAAGACGAGGTGGAACATCGACTCTTTAAAATTGCTCGCCTGCCCGGCGAAGTTGTAGGTGTAGCCGGCGGGAAGTTTGAGCTCTCCGATAAATCCGGTGAGCTCCTGAATCGCCTCGCCAAGCACTTTTTTGGAATGATCTAGGTTGGAGCTGACGGTGACTTGCCGCTTGCGGTTGTGATGCTCGATCTGGACGGGGCCGGTCTCTGCTTGGATGTCGATGAGCGAGCCGAGGGAAATAAGCCGGTCTTGGGCGCTGCGGATGAAAAGTGTGTCAAGGTCGCGCAAATCGGAGCGGTACGAGGCGGGCAGGCGGACGGCGACATCGATTTTTTTGGCATCTTGGTTCCACTTGGCGGCCTCATTGCCGTTCAGGGCTGTGCGGAGCGCGGTCGCGATTTGGGCGGGAGAGATGCCGAGGTCGGCAGCTCGCTCGCGCCGGATGAGGATGGAAGCCTGGGGCTTGCCCAAACTGCTTGAGGTGTCGATGTCGACGAAGCCGGTAGAGTGCTGCATTTTGCCGGC
>JABDEH010000036.1 GCA_013287215.1 Chlamydiota bacterium | reverse complement strand
GCCGGGGTAAAGGCGCTCTTTATTTTTTTGAATAAGCTATCCCTGAAATATATTCTTCCGGACAAGCGACAGAAACTGTACCCGAGGTGTTTTGAACAAGAGCTGAGAAAAGAGATTGCTCCAAATGTTCAGGTCTAATTCGGGCCTTGTCGGAAGATGCTTGGATAAGTTCGTTACTGTGATAGTAATTGGGTGGTGCTATTGTGGTGATCCGTTTTTCTGGGAAACGTTTTCTAATCAAACGGATCGCTGGACCAAGATCAGAATCATTTGAGATAATAAGAGCCCTATCAAATTTGTTTTGGTAAGCTAAATCGATGAGATAAGAGGCGATATTGACATCGGTTTCTTTTTCTTCATGGCTGGACCATTTATGATTACAATTTGGGCATTTTCTGTCCTTTTTCTTAAAGAAGCCTAGAATGGGTTGCACTGCTGAAATCTCAAGGGCTTTAATGTATGCTTTTTGTGCTTGTAGAATTGTTGCAGCTACATGCTCAGCGTATGCAGTAAAATAATACACTTCGTTGAGTTGTTCTATAGATGTATTGATATAAATCCCGGAAAGAATTCTTAGGTTGACCCATTTTAGCTCTGGACGGTGGAGACTGGCGATCGCATGATAAAGATTAAACCCATCAATGAGAGCTATTGTTCTATGAAGCGGCATGGAGACCTCAGAAAAAAACAGACCACGGGTTTATGGCCCGTGGCTTTCTCATGCGGTCCCAAAGGGATGCTCATGAGGGACGATAGCCTTATCGTAACAGTTATGAAATTTTCTGTACAGAGGTATCTCTGCGTTTCCTCGCGGCGAAGCCGCCTCGGTGATCTCGGTGGTGAAAATTCTTTAAGTCTGAAAAATTAATGGGCAAGGGCACGGGCAAGGGCACGTAGGGGAGTTAGTTTGATGCTGCCTTGACTTCGACCCAGAGGTCGCGCATCTGCTGCTGCGTGGCCACAACTCGTGTGAATTGAAACTTTTTAAATTCTTCAGGCGCGGAGCGGATAATTGCCTCGGCGGTCGGATCGAGGTTCATCAGGTGGAGCGCGTTGAGGGTCGGAGGAAAAAATCCGTAGGTCTCGTAGTGGGCGGCGACCGATTCTGGAGAATAAATATAGTTTAAAAACTCATAGACAAGGTCATCCTTGCGCGTCGCTGCCGGAATGGAGACATTTTCAAGAGAGAGAAAGCTCCCTTCCTTGGGAATGATGAATCCGATGAAGGGGAATCTGCGCATGGTGCGCCAGATGTAGGAGCTGGCGGCGATGGCGACGGGGGAATTTTTCGTCGCGAGGAAGTAGTCGCCCCGAAAATCTGCATAGGCCTCGACCCATTTTTTTTGCTCGATGAGAAGTTTTTGAACTCCTGCGAGCTGTTCAGGAGTCAAAGAATCGACGGGGCCGTAGAGATAATAGGAGGCGATCAAGATTGTCTCGACGGGGTCGTTGAGCATCACGATTTTATAGTCTTGGGGTTTGAAGATGAGGTCCCAGCTGGGCGGCGCCGGATGGGCCTCGAAGTAGGCTTTGTCGATGCCGAGGCCAAAGGCTTCCCATTCCAGAGGGAGGGAGTAGAGGTTTCCGGGGTCGAAGCGGTGGTCCAGGAGCAGGGGGTTGAGGTCTTTAAAAAAGGTGCATTTTTTGTGGTCGATCTGTTTGAGGAGTCCCTCCTTAGCGAGAAGCTGCACTGTGTAATCGGAAGGGACGATGAGGTCATAGCCCTCACCGCGGGTGGCCTTCATTTTGACGAGGAGCTCTTCATTAGAGGAGTAGTAGTTGAGATAGACTTTGATGCCTGTGGTCTTTTCGAATTCGGCGACGACGGCGGGGTCTAAAATATCACCCCAGGCAAAGATATTAATGCTATTTTTTTCACGGGAAAAAAAGTTGATCTCGGGGAGATAAAGGACTCCGCAGATCAACGCCGCCCAAAAGATAATCACACCGGTTCTGATGAGGTATTTCATCCGCCTCCGGCGGAAACCCGGCCCTTAAGGACCGGGTATTTCAAAAAACGGCTTGAGGAGAGGCGCGAAGCCCTTCTCCTCAAGTCGCAGAAACAATCCCCGGCCTTAAGGCCGGGGTTCACACGTTTTCGGGAGTATAAACAAAGAGCGGATTAGTTCGGAGCAGATTTCACCTCAATCCAAAGATCACGCAATTTTTTCTGGGAGGTGAGGATTTTAGTGAAGTGGAATTGCTCAAATTCTTCGGCCGGCGCAAGGATAATCGACTGAGCTGCGGGATCGACGTTTAACGCATCTAGGGTCGGTGGAAAAAATCCAAAGGCCTCGTAGTGGGCTTGGATCGAGGCGGGCTTGTAGAGGTAGTTGATCAGTTCGTAGACTAGCTCTTCTTTGCGGCTCGCCGCTGGAATGGCGAGGTTGTCGATGGAAATGAAGGTGCCTTCTTTCGGAATGGCAAAGCCGATGAACGGAAACTTTTTCATCGTGCGCCAAATATAGGAACTCGGGGCGAGAACGAGAGGGCAATTTTTTGTGGCGAGGAAGTAGTCTCCGCGGAAATCAGCGTAGGCCTCCACCCATTTATTTTGCTGAATGAGGAGATTTTTTACTCCCAGGAGTTGCGCCTCTGTCAAGGTGTCTAGAGGACCATAGAGATAGTAGGCGGCGATCATCACCGTTTGGATCGGATCATTGAGCGTTGCAATCTCAAATCCTTGCGGCCGGAAAATCAGGTCCCAGCTGCTATCCGGCGGCTTCCCTGAAAAATAGTCTTGATTGATTCCGAGACCGAAGAGTTCCCAGGCAAAGGGGAGCGAGTAGCGATTATAAGGGTCGAAGCTGTGGTTGAGCAGCCGAGGATTGAGCTGGAGAAAGAACTCCAGCTTTTGGCGGTCGATCACTTTTAGGAGGCCGTCTTGCGCCAGCAGCTGCACAGTGTAATCTGAGGGGACAATGAGATCGTACCCCTCGCCGCGGGTGGCCTTGATCTTGGCCAAGAGCTCTTCGTTGGAAGAATAGTAAGTGAGCTGCACTTTAATGCCCGACTCCTCTTCAAATTTGGCAATGACGCGGAGGTCTAACGTATCTCCCCATGTGAAGACATTGAGCGAGTGGGGGCGTTTATGAAAGAGTTCCAGGCGAGGAAAATAGATCACACCGCAAATGAGAAATACCCAAAAAAGAATGATGGCGGTGCGGAGGGTGATTTTAAACATGATCGTCTAAAAAATTCCCTTGCGGGTTTTTAAAGAGAAGAAAATCCAGACGAGGACGCTGCTTAAAAAGAGGAGGAGAGTGGAGAGCGCGTTCACGACGGGCGAGACCCCGGAACGGATCATCGACAAAATATAGAGGGAGAGCGTTTGCGAGGAGCTGCCGGCGCAGAAGTAGGAGAGGATGAAGTCGTCGAACGAAATGATGAAGACGAGGAGCGCCGTCGTGATCAACGTGGGGAGCAAAAGAGGCAGCGTCACTTTAAAAAATGTCTGTATAGGGGTTGCGCCGAGCATCAATGAGGCTTCCGTGAGGCGGTAGTCGAGTTCGAGGAAACGGGCGTAGACCATCGGGACGACGAAGCCAAGGCCGAGCACTGTGTGGGACACGATCAGCGTGAGGAGTCCCAGCGGCATCGCAACGAGCGTGAAAAATCCAAGGAGGCTGACAGCGAGCACAGTTTCCGGGATGATGAGGTTGCCGTAAAAAAGGGCGAGCGATTTGCCGATGCGCCCCCCTTGGGCGGCGTAAAAAATGAGGAGAACGCCGATCGTCACGCTGATCAGCGTGGAAAAGACCGCAACGATGAGCGAATTGCAGAATGCCTTCCAGAGATAGACCGAATAAAATAGTTCATAATACCATTGGAGCGTGAACCCTTTCCATGGAGAGGGGTAGCTCTCGGTGTTGAAGGAAAAGACGATCAGGACGACGATCGGCACATACAAAAAGAGGTAGCTGGCAAGGACGAGCAGCAGCCTAAAAAATTTACCCATTGCGCATCCTCGGCGTCAGAAGTTTATTGATGATCCAATAAAGGATGACCGAGCTGATGAGCAGGATCGCGCAGCTGACAACCGTGAACGCGGCCCCAAGCGATCCGGTCTCTTCACCCAAGATATAGTGGGAGACGACGCTTCCCACAAACATCTTTTTATCGCCGCCCATCAGCTCCGGGATCGCGAACTCTCCGAAGGAGGGGATGTAGACGAGGAAAAATCCGGCCCTCACCCCGCGCAGCGTGAGCGGAAGAAGGATGCGGCGGAAGGTCTGCATACCGCTCGCTCCCAAGTCCAAGGAGGCCTCAATGAGCCGGTAGTCAAAGCGCTCTAAAGCCGAGTAGAGGGGCAGGACCATGAATGGCAAGTAGTAGTAGACCATCATGATCATTGTCGAGGTCATGGTATTCAGAATATGGAACGGTTCTTGGATAAGGCCGATCCCGCGCAAAAGATTGTTGAGGAACCCTTCCTTTTCCAAGACAAAATACCAGGCGTACACGTGCAGGAGGAAGTTGGTCCAGAAGGGGACAATGAGGAGGAAGAGGAGGATACTTTTAAATTTTTTTCCGGCAAAGGCGATGAAGTAGGCGAGCGGGTAGCCGACAGCGAGGCAAATGACCGCGTTCGAAAAGGCCATGAGCAGCGAGGCCCCGATTACTCCGAGGTACGTCGGCGTGAAAAAAAGGGTCAGCTTTTTATAGGTGAGGCCAACGATTGCCCCCGAATCTGTGATCTGCAGCACGCTAGAAAAAATGATGAGGCAGAGCGGAAGGTAAAAAAAGAGGATCTGCCAGATCAGAGCGGGGATCCCGATCGCGAAGGGGAACTCGGTGGTAGGGGCTTTCGGAAGAAATTTGATTTTCATGTTTCTAAAATCACCGCGTTCTCTTTTTGCCAGTAGAGGTGGACCTCATTGTCATAATCGATCACTTCTTGCGGAAAGTGTTCTTCATTCTGTTCAAAGACTTGCAACCGCATCCCATTTTTCAAAATCAAGTTGTACTGGGTCGACCTGCCGTGGTAAACGATCGACTGGACCGTACCTTTGAGGTGGTTGGAAAAGTTTTGCACCTCTTTTTTTGAAATGAAGACCTTTTCCGGACGGATGCTGAGCACCACGTCCTGCCCCTCTTTCATCCACTCTTTCTTCTGCGGAATGTAGAGCTTGACCCTGCCGAGATCGGGGATCTCCAGCTCCGGCTCCTCTTGAGAGATCCGCAATTTTCCCGGGAGGATGTTTGTAGTTCCCACAAATTTTGCAACGAAGGAAGAGACCGGAAACTCGTAGATTTCTTTCGGCGTCCCCGTCTGCTCGATGGCGCCCTGGTGGTTCATAATCGCCATCTGGTCGGCGACCGTGAGGGCCTCGAACTGGTCATGCGTCACATAGACGAAGGTCGTTTTCAATTTGTCCTGGAGTTCGATCAGCTCGATCAGCATCCGCTCGCGGAGCTTAAAATCCAGAGCAGCCAGCGGCTCATCCAGGAGCAGCACATCGGGCTCGTTGACGATCGCCCGGGCCAGGGCCACCCGCTGCTGCTGGCCTCCGGAAAGCTGGGAGGTGAGCTTGTAAATATGGCTTTCGAGGTGGAACGCTTCTAAAATTTTGAATACCTTTTGCTGGATCACCGCCTTTGGCAGTTTTTTGAGCTTCAAGCTGTAAGCAATATTTTCAAAGACGTTCAAGTGGGGAAAGAGAGCGTAGTTTTGGAAGACGATATTGATCGGCCTCTCGTGGATCGGCCGGTTGGTGATATTTTCTTCTCCCAGATAGATCGATCCCGAATCCACCGTCTCGAGGCCGGCGATCAGGCGGAGCAGCGTCGTTTTGCCGCAGCCGCTGGGACCCAGCAGGGCAAAAAATTTACCCGCGGGGATGCTCAGCGAAATATTATTGATGATCTTGCCGCCGTTGATCGACTTTTTGATGTTCTCTAATTTGATACTTCTCATTTTACCCCTAGTCAGCACTCACAAAATCACCATGTATTTTCTGCCTATTTTTATGCTAGAAAAAATAGACCCCAATTCTACTCGCTTGGAGATTAAATTCTATAGAATTTTAGCGGAAGATTTGCAATACTCAAAATATCATCAGAAAATGGGAAGACATGGACCGAAGAAAACTCGTGATTGTGGGCTCAGGCCCAGCCGCTTACACAGCGGCGATTTACGCCGCGCGCGCCAATTTGGAGCCCCTCCAGTTTGAAGGATTTTTTTCTGGGCCGGCCGGCGGACAGTTAATGACCACCACCGAGGTGGAGAACTATCCCGGATTCCCCGAGGGGATCACCGGACCCCTTCTCATGGAAAAAATGCGCAGGCAGGCGGAGCGGTTTGGAACCGTTTTGCTCACAGAAGACGTCGAAGCCGTCGATCTGCAGAAGCACCCTTTTCTTATCAAGGGGACCACTGTCCATGTCGAGGCAGACACTCTCATCATCGCCACAGGAGCCTCAGCCAATCGCCTCGATGTTCCCGGCACTCGCGACGGGGAGTTTTGGCAAAAAGGGGTCACCGCCTGCGCCATCTGCGACGGAGCGATCCCCATTTTCCGTAATCGCCCCCTCTTTGTGTTTGGCGGGGGAGACACCGCCGTGGAAGAGGCGATCTTTCTGACCAAATACGGCAGCATGGTCTACCTCGTCCACCGCAGAGACGAGCTCCGCGCCTCCAAAATCATGGCCGAACGGGCCCTCCACCATCCGAAAATTCAAGTCATCTGGAACCACACCTTAATGCTTGTGGAAGGGGATGATGTCGTCCGCTCCGTCACCCTCCAAGAGGTGAACACCAAACAAGAGACCAAGCACGAGGCCGGCGGCGTCTTTTTTGCCATCGGACACACGCCCAACACAAAATTTTTAAACGGCCAAATCGAAACCCATCCCAATGGCTACATCAAAGTCGTCCCCGACTCCACCTACACCAGCGTCCCCGGAGTCTTTGCGGCCGGCGATGTGCAAGACCACGTCTACCGCCAAGCCGTCTCCGCTGCGGGCTCCGGTTGCATGGCCGCCTTAGACGCCGAGCGTTGGCTCTCTGCAAAGGGACACCACTAACATGAAAAAACTCCTCGCCCTCACCCTCGCCCTCCCCCTAGCAGCCTTTACCCTCGAAGAGCAGCCCTGGTTCGGCAACATCTGGGAGTTTCAGTTCGATGGGGCCTACGCCTATAGCCACTACTCGAAGATCCAAGGGGGAGTTCCGTCCAGACAAGATGCGCATGACCAGCTCGCGACCGTCTGGTTCGGCGTGTCGCCCTCCTCCCGCTGGAGCGGCGATATCGAGGCCGAATTCGCCCAGACAAATTACCGCAGCTGGGGTCCGAGAAGCTTTGCCGGGCAGCTCAGGTATTCGTGGTGGGATGATATCCTCGGGGATGTTTTAAGCGTCACCACAGGCCTAAGCCTGCGCGGCGTTACCGGCAAGAGCGTCGCTGACGTGAGCTCTCCCTACCACTCCTTTTTTAACCTAGAGCTCAACGGTTCCGCCGGTAAAGAATGGAGCCAAGGACCCTACTGGTACTTCCGCACCTATGCCTTCGGAGCAGTCGGCATGGCCAATAAGGGATCGCCCTGGGCCCGCGCGAATATCTACTTCCAAGTCAACCAGCGGGACAAACACCAATTTTCCCTCTTTGGCAAAAGCTATTGGGGTTTCGGGAATCAGCGCCATGTGGTCATCGATGATTTCCACGGCTACGCCAAGATCCATCATCAGTCGATCGATCTGGGCTTAAGCTACCGCTACCTCTTCGACATCTGGGGTTCTTTCGACTTCGAGTATGCCTACCGCGTCTTCGCCAAGTCCTATCCCCAAAGCGCCAGCACCTTCACCATCAGCTATAACCTTCCGTTCTCCTTCTTTTAGCGACTTGACACAAACCATCAAAGTATGCAATTTGAGGTCATGGTCGCATTGGAAGCTCTCGTCAATTCCGCTTGGGAAGAACCTTCTCTCAAGGCCCTCATTGATCCTTTGATCCCTTCCGGAAATATCTTGGAAGTGGGATTCGGCTACTCTTCACACCGTCTCCAAGCTTACCACCCCAAACAGCTCACCATCATCGAACCTGATCCTGCCTCAGCAGCAAACGCAATCCGATGGGCAAAAAAGCACCCCCATATTTTTGTGCTCGAAGAGACTTGGGAAAATTCTTTAGGCAAGCTAGGGACCTTCGACGCTCTATTTTTCTATCACAGCGGAGCTGCAGTCTCCCGCGAAACCGGGCATGCGCTGGTCAAACAAGGAAAAGCGCTCCTTGCCAAGGTGGGCGAGCAGCTGCCCCATTTAGCAAAGACCCGCTATTCCAATGAGGACATCGAGGATTTTTTCACCCAAGTGGGCCAGCATCAACCCAAAGAACTGGCTAACTTCCTCTATGAGCTTAAGGAGAGCGGACAAATCTCTTCCGAACAATACGAAAACATCACCTCGAAGCACAACCTCGAAAAAAAACACTCTCACCCAATCAGGATGCCGGAGATCGGCAAAGACACTTTGGTCCCTTTTCTTGAGGCGTGCCTCATCAAACATACCCGCAAGGGGAGCCGCATCTTTTGTTTTTCGACAAACCCCGTATCGAAATATGAATCCCCGGAGTTTTTTGACCGGATCATCACCAATCCCAACCTCGAGTACCAAGAGAAGATGATCGGCGAGGGCCTGGTGAGCATCGTGGAGAAATTAATCTGAATGACAGAAGAGCCCAAAATCAAGAAAGACGTCTTGACGCTTCTCGATGCGCACTATCAACAACCGAACACCTCGCTGCTGATTTTTCGTTTTGAACCCCATCCATTTAGCTCGACCGAGTCCAGACTGCGCGGCAGCGCCATTAAACACGCCTCCATCGAGGGAAAAGACCTCTACTTGATTGATCGGTTTTTTCAAGATGCCGAAGGAAAAGAGATGCAGACATTTTCGCAAACCGCGTCCTTCAGCAGAAATAGCTACGGAAGCCCTGAAGCGATAGCAAGAGGGGAGAAGCCCGCCCGTTCGATGAATGGGAAAGAGCGGTGGCAGTTTTTCTCCAACCCGCCGGCCGCGATCCGCGAGGTCTACAAGTTATTTGGGTTGTTTGCCCACTCTCTCAATGCCGACATCACGACTCTTCCTTGGGAGCTCTGCAATCCGAGCGCCCATGGATCGCCTGCTGTGATCGCGAATAAGCTCGAAGAAGCTTCCTTTGAGAGCATGGAACTAGGCAAACATCAAGATTGTAATCCGGAACGGAATGTCCCTTGCGGCATTCCGGTCCTCTACTCCCAAGATCAGGCCCTCCACCCCACGCAGTTCATCAATGGCGCGCCGGGCAGACCTTGGCTCATCTCCGTCATGGTCTACACGGCCGATGAAGAATTTCGTCCCGAGTATTGCATGGGAACCGTCTTTTACCAAAACGATGGCACGTTGGCCGTCAAGGCGAACTGTGTAAATATGAGGCTTGTGATCTTTGAGGGGGATATTTTTCACAGCATCGAGGAGTCGAAGATTCCTCCTGAGGTGAAGACCTGGCGGATCTCCTATGTGTACAAGCTCATCGTGAACCCTAAAGAAGAAAACCAAAACGTCAAAGCGGGGTTTCTGGAGTGGGCGCGGGGCTTTTCAGAGATTGTAGAGAGCCTTTCCTTAGGTCCTGATGTTAGGAGCTAGCCATTTTAGAGGGAATTCTAAGTGCTTAGTGACTGCATAGCAGAAATCTCTTCCGCAGATAGGCCGGTGGCTGCTTGGACTTGGCTAGAATCCATGCCATGAGCCAGCAGGTATTGGGCGATATGGGCAGACGCCTGTTTAGTACCTACCGATATACCTTTCGCTTCGCCTTCCGCTAGGCCCTCTGCTTTACCTACCGCTTTACCTTTTTCTATACCTTTTGCTTCACCCGCAGCTGTAGCGTCCTGGATCTTCACGGTGAGAATGGACTGGGCATCCCGTTCTCTTTTGAGTTGTTGCTCATAACCCAACAGATCCTCCGGTTTCCACGAAAACTGGTTCAGGGCTTCATAAGCTTGGCCAATCACTGGGTCATTGCCGATGATTTTCTGAAGATCAGCCTCTTTAGTATTGGGGGCATGTTTGAAGAAATAGGCCCATTTTTCAACAATAGTCGTGAGTTCAGAGATTTTTTTCTTAAATTTAGGAAGCTCTAAAAAGCAATAGTAAAAATCCTTGAGATCTTGTTCATGTGAATTTTTGTCCAAAATCACATGATCGGATTTATACTCGGGTTTATGGTCAAACATCACAAAATCTGTGATAGCCAAAAAGATGATTTCTTTGAGGTTGTGGTACGCTTCACCTGTGTTCATTTGGCTGACGTAAGCTTTTGCAGCGTAGTACTGGGCCCGCTTGACAAAAGCGTCCGTACGGGCGACCTGCATCTCCACGATGTATTGTCTTCCTTCCTGGTCGGTGCATAAGACATCCACAATACTATGCTTAGCAAAAGCGACATCCGGATCTTGACTGGTCTTTAAAAAAGAGACGGTCTGAATGACGGCGTTGTCTTTAAAATCGATCATGTCATTTAAAAAATGGATCAGGATATCTTTGTGCTTGGGAGTTCCAAAAATCTTTTTGAACGCAAAATCATTTTTGGGGTCCAAGAACTTACTAAGCATCTATCGCCTCCTTCAAATTAGTAGGCTAACAAAAAGACAGCAGAAATTCCATAGTTATTTTCAGAGGCTTTGCGTTTAACCTCGTACTTACTCAACATTCCCAAATAGCCACAGCGGTGGCATACAGTTCGCAGTGGCTGATCGAGACGCTCATTCTGGGGTGGTTGAACTTTTTGTTGATCGCGTCCGAGAAAGCCACCACCGGTTTGCCCTCGGCGTTGTTCTCGATCTCGATGTCGAGCCACGTCGCATGTTGTCCGAACCCGGTGCCAAAGGCCTTGACGATGGCCTCCTTCGCGGAAAACCTGCCGGCAAAGTGGGGGATGGGATCTTTGTGCTTGAAGCAATACTCTTGCTCTGTTTTGGTGAAGAGGCGGTCTAGCAGCCGGTTGCCATGCGACTCGATGCTTTGGCGGATCCGTTCGATCTCGATGATGTCGTTCCCCAGGCCTAAAAGGGTAGGAGATTTATTTTTCGTCATCGTAGGCCTCATGGGCTAAATCGGGAGACAGCGTTTCATCATCGCAGGCGTTGCAGAAGATCATGCGTCCCGAGGAGGTGTGCTTCACGGAGAGGACCTGGCACTCAATGATCTCGCCGATGAAGTTGCCGCCGCCGTTGACGACGACCATCGTTCCGTCTTCGAGATAGCCCACGCCCTGCCTTGGCTCTTTGCCGTAGCGCTGGATCTTGATCTTGATGAACTCGCCGGTTTGCATCAGGGGCTTTAGGGCGTTGGAGAGCGCGTGGATGTTGATGATGCGGATCCCTTCGACGGAAGCCATCTGGACCCGGCTGATATCGGCAGTCAAAATGTTGGCATCGAGCAACCTGGCTAAGCGGACGAGCTTGCCCATCGACTCTTTGACTTCGGGGAAGTCGGTGTCGTTGAAGCGGAGCTCCAGATGGTGGACCCCTTCGAGTTTTTTGACGACGTCGAGGCAGCGTCTGGCTTTGGACCTGGAGGCCTCATCGCCGGTCTCTGCTTGGGCATAGAGCTCCTTCATGAGAAAGCGGGGAATGATAAGCTGATGGTCGAGAAGTCCTGAGGAAGAGAGGTCGATGATGCGGGCATCGGAAAGGACCGAGACGTCGACGAGGAGATCTTTTTTCTTGTGCGCAGTCGGCGCAAAACGGACAAAGGGGATGCTGACATAAATTTCATCGGCCCCGCGGAGCGTCATGATCGCGCCGAGGTAAGTTCCGAAGAGGAAGAGGCAGATTTTGATAATCTCTAATGTTTGAGGCTGGAAGGCGATTGAGATGGAGCTGAGGTCTAGGATGACATCGAAGATGAGGACGAGCGCCTGCCCCATCAAATAGCCGATGAAAAGGCCGATGATCGCGATGTTGAACGAGCGGAGGTTAAACCTGCGGAAAATGGTATCAAATCCGATCAGCATTAAGGCGAAAAGAGTGCCCAACCCAAGGCCCCAGAGCGCGTTTGAAAAAACGGTCCCTGTTTGGCTGGCGAGCATGAAGGTAGTGAGGAAAAAAATGCTCAGGATGAGAAAGAAAATCCTTGTAAACGCAAGAGAAATATTCATTATGAACCCTTTGTTTATACAACTCGGTCAATTGTAGAAGGGTGGCCGTTTTTTGTCGACAAAGTAAAATCTAAGAACTATTCAGATACCCGCTCAAGAAAAGAAAATCGGGCACGCAAACGTTCACGAAAGAAAAATTCTAGTCGGCCCTCTTCAATAAAAATGACTCGGGAGGTTTTTTTCGTGAACGTTTGCGTGCCCGAGCTTTTTCTTTCTTATATTTTATTCCTTATTAATGATACTTTTCTGCTATTTTGTGGGGGCGCGCCCGCACGTTCAGATGTTCTGAGGTGGTCGCCGGAAACCTCTTTCGTGAACGTTAGCGTGCCCGTTACCGTGCCCGATTTCTTTTTCTAAGGGGTGTCTAAACAGAAAAGGGAGAAACTAAAGAACTATGCAAAAAACTTATATCAATTTTTCCGGCCTTGTGTGGCTCTGCATCGGCGTTTTTTTATTGATGAAAGGATTAGCTTTTGTCACGGCATTCTATACAAACATCGATCAAACGGCGCTCTTGCTGATTGCTCTTGGGATTGCCATCGGGTGTGCCAAGGGGAGATTTGTGCTACGCAAGACGGTGAAAAGAGTCGTGGAGCGGATCCACTCGCTGCCGGCGCCGATCCGGTTTTCTCAAGTCTACAGCAAGGGGTATTACTTCTTGATCGGCGGCATGGTCTTGCTGGGGATGTCGATGCGCTGGCTTCCGATTCCCGCAGAGGTCCGCGGCACCATCGATATCGCGATTGGCTGCGCGCTGATTACAGGGGCCATTCTCTATTTTCGTGCTGCCCAAGCCGCCCCCGCGAGTTAACGTATGCTGGCTTATTTGTATTGGGACCCGAATCCTGCGCTGCTTCCCTTTAACATGCCGCTGCTAGGGCGTCCCCTCTTGTGGTACGGGTTTTTGTTTGCGTTCGGATTTTTTGTCGCCTACTGGATCCTCCGCTACCTGCTCCTCTCGTTTGTATCCAAACCGGAAGCCAAGAAGACGGCCGAGCGGTTTACCTTCTATGCGCTGGTGGGAACCATTGTGGGCGCGCGCCTCGGCGATGTGCTTTTTTATCAGAGCTGGAGCAAGACCGTCCGGGACCCGCTCTCCATCATTAAGGTGTGGGAAGGAGGGCTGGCAAGCCACGGAGGGGCTCTCGGGATCTTCATCGCCCTCTATTTTCTCTATCGGAGCTACCACAGGCGGTTTTCTTATCTCCGGCTGCTCGATTTGGTCGTCGTCCCTACAGCCTTTGTCGCGGTGTGCATCCGCGTGGGCAATTTCATCAACCAAGAAATTTTGGGGACGGTCTCGCAGGTTCCCTGGGCGGTCATCTTTGCCCATCCCGCAGACGGGAGCCCGCCTCTCCCGCGGCACCCCGTGCAACTCTATGAAGCGCTCTTTTATCTCCTCACCTTTGCGATCCTCATGCTTTTCTGGAAAACATGGTGCCGCAGAGAGGGAAAAATTGCCGGCCTCTTTTTTGTCCTCATCTTTGGCTTTAGATTTTTTGTTGAATTTTTCAAGGTAGAGCAGAGCAGCCTCATTCATTCGGCCCTTACCATGGGCCAGTACTTGAGCATTCCGCTGATTGCTCTAGGCTGTTTCCTGCTGTGGATCAAACGGGACCAGCGGTAGCACCTTTTTGCAGAGCGCCTGCAGCTGCTCTTCCGAAGTAGAGGGCGCGTGCCACTGCAAGAACCTGTGAAACGAAGAGGTTTCGGGCATCTGGTTATACCAACTGTATTTATACAAGATCCAAATGCGTACGATGAGCTGCGGAGAGTAGGGCGCTAGGCCGGGAAATTTTTTCAGATAGGCCTGGCTGATCTCGCTGACGAGCTCAGCATGGGGAAGATGGGGCAAAAGACGTGCTTTTTCTTGGATGAGCTGCAACAGCGGCGAGTCGCTGTCAAAACGGATAAACCTGCAGAGCATGTCTCCCTGGATCGTCCAGAGGTGGATCTTCCAGTCGATCTCGCTCCACTTATTGTGCAGCGCCAGCTCCTTGGTCTTCTGAAAAAATCGGGCCGTCTGATGGACCGCGCCGCTAAAACTTTGCTGCGGGTTGTCGATCAAACGGCCGGCAATTTCCTCTTCAATGCGCTGGCCGATCCGGTAGGGGAGCTTTTCTAAGAGCCCCTCCTTTTCGCTCAGCACCTTCCAAATCAGCGCTTCAAGATGGTCGCACTCCTTACCTTGAAGAAAGGGCAAGAAGCGGGTTTCTTGGTAGGCCTTCGCGATCGCTTCTACCACAAAGTCGACCGAACGGCAATATTCGTCGGTTTTCATGAGGACAAGTTCTGCTGAGATAAAGGCAAAGATCGCTTGGGGAAGGTCGGGCTTTGGCTCTTTGTCGCTCGGGTACATCGATAAAATGGCCCCTTTGATCTCCGCTTCGGAGAGGTTTTTAGGCAGCTGACAGGCGAGCGAATAAAGGGCTAGCGTCCGTCTCACCAGCTCGGGCAAATTGGGCGCAATGCTCGAACTTTTACAAAGCGCCGTTTGGCGCCGCACAAAATTTAATATCGCCGCCTGCTCTTTTAACGGCGAGTTGGGAAACAGTTTTTCGGCAAGGAGCGCGGCAATATTGCAGGTGATCGCGTCTAAAGAAGCAAAGCTCGGAAGATCATGCAGGGACTGGAGCGATTCTTTTACCTTGTGCTGCAGCTCATTGTGGCCGATCTGGGGCTCTTTCGCGGTAATTTCAAGAAGTGTCTTGACGATCAGTTTGTCGACCTTATCATACTCATCATAAGGGCTCCGAGTCCGCACCCCTGAGAGGAGGTGCTTATGCACCGCCCAAATGGTTTTTGTGAGCTCATCCAATTTTGGCCGCGTCCCGTCAATGGCGGCGATGCACTCGCTCAATTTCACAGCCAGCTGATGCGCATA
>JABDEH010000035.1 GCA_013287215.1 Chlamydiota bacterium | reverse complement strand
GCTTTTTGAGCTTGGCAATCGCTTTGGAATCTTTTAAGAAGCCCAAGGCTGTGCAACATGCCTCTTGCTCGGCGACGTTGAGATGGGTGGAAAGGGAGCGGATGGTGGGCAGGAGATCGTCGCGCTGGTACATAGCGGCGCTTAAGACTGAAGCGACGCGGACCATGAGTTGCGGATCTTCCATCAGCTTCCGCAACACAGCGATGGCGTCTGCGGTGCCGATGAGGGCAAAAAACTCAGGGAAATAGACACGCAGCTGCGGCGGCAGGCGGTGCATCAACGCTTCGATGTGGCCAACTGCTGCCCTGTGTTTGCGGGCAGCGAGGAGATAGCCCGCCTCCATGCGCATGGGAAGGAACGGGGAGGACATCGCTTTTAAGAGAAGCTGGTCGCACCGATCGTCCTGAAATTGTCCGGCGAGATGCATGGCGGCGATCTGGATCTGCGGATCGGATGAGTTGATGCCCGCCTCCAAGATGTTCACGGAAGAATAGCCGGCCACAGAGGCGCCGAACATGCTGATGAGCTGTTTTTCAGGATCTTCGCTGCGCAGGCCCTCTTCGAGGATAAGGGTCCCAAGCTGGCTTAAGACCTCAAAGTCGTGCTTCTGAATTTCTTTGGCGTACGTTTGGTAGAGCTCCAGCGAGGGGAGAAATTCTTTGGACTGCATCAAATAGGCGATCTGCCGTTTGTCGACAGCGTGCGCTGCCAAGGAAACAGAAAGGGCTAGCACGAGGAAGGTTTTAGATGGTCCCATAAGTCGATCCCCGCCTTGTAGAGCAGTGTCCGCGTTAAATTTAGGGGCATGCCGGTCACGTTGTCGTAGGCGCCCTCGATCCGGTCCATGATCATGCTACCGGTGCCCTGGATCGCGTAGCCGCCGGCCTTATCCAAAAAATGGCAGTGCTCGTTATAGAGGCGGATCTGCCTCTCGGTCAATGGATGAAAGTGCAGCCGGGTCTCTTCAACGCCTTGGTGCTTTTGCGTTCCTTGAATGAGGCACATCCCGGTAAACACCTGATGCCAATGGCCCGAGAGCTCCGAGAGAAAACGGAAGGCTTCTTCGCGGTCCCTCGGCTTATTGTAAATTTTCCCCTGATAATACACAACAGTGTCGGCTGTCAAGATTAGATCGTGCGGATACTGAGGCTGCAAGGCCTCTCCTTTTTTTTGTGCGAGGAGCAAGACGTAAGCGCGCGGATCCCCCTCAAACAGAACGCTCTCTTCATCAAACGAGGAAGCGACCTGCTTGAACGGCAGGGAAAAGCGGGCAAGAAGTTCCCCACGGCGCGGGGACTGCGAACCTAAAATTAACATGAATACCTCGCCATAAGCTTACGATAATGAGCTTTTAATTAAAAAGGGTAACTTTTAGATTTCTTTCCCTCCTAAACATGCCCGTGCCCATGGGGGGCCCCCCACCCCATTAATTAAAATGAAAAGATAAAAGATGGAAAGGAAAAGAAAGAGAAGGCGGGAGAAGAAGGGAAAGGGAAGAAAGGTCCGACCAAGGCACATAGGTAACAGATAGATCACCCACATGGGTAACACTTTTTGCTATACTAGACTCCTTTTACTAGGAGGCGCTTATGGCTTGGAGGAATATTCAAGTGGAACAACAAAGAGAAGATTTTATTACTGCATGCCTAGAAGATAAATCTACCGTCTCGGACCTGTGTCGAGAATTTGGAATTAGCCGAAAGACTGGCTATAAATGGCTTTCTCGATTTGAATGCCAAGGGATCGAAGGCCTCAAAGATCGAAGTAGAGCGCGTCATACACAGCTGCTTAAAACAACAGAAGAATTGACCCAAAAAGTCCTTCAAATTAAACACCGATATCCGAAGTGGGGGCCTAAAAAGATCGTAGCTGTCCTAGAACAGGATCAACCATTTGAGTCGTGGCCTTCTGCCACGACTATTGGTAAGCTTTTGGATGAACATGGCCTAACGATACCTAGGAAATATAGAAGACGCTTTCCAGCAAAAAGCAATCCTTTGTCTCATTCGCAACAACCAAATGACGTATGGTGTATTGATTTTAAGGGTTGGTTCAAAACCAAAGACAATATTAAGTGTGATCCACTGACACTGACGGATGCATACAGCCGATTTATCCTCTATTGCAGCAAGCTTGGGATGAATACAGCCGACCATGTGTGGAAAATCCTCGATGAAGCTTTTTACAAGTACGGATTACCCACTCGTATAAGACATGACAATGGCCCCCCGTTTGCCACAAGTGGAGCCGGTCGTCTTTCTCGATTATCAGTAAACCTAATTAAAGCTGGAGTCATACCTGAGTGGATAGATCCCGGGAAACCCTATCAAAATGGAAGGCATGAAAGGATGCATTTAACCCTACAAAAAGAAGCGATTTTTCCTCTTACACTTAAAGAACAGCAAATGAAGTTTATGGAATTTCAAAGGTATTTTAACCTAGAGCGACCCCACGAAGCTCTTGGCCAGAAAACACCAGCAAGTGTGTATCAGCCTTCCGAACGAATATGGGCAGGCCGATTCATTTCACCAGAATACTCTGAAGGATATCAAGCTAAACGAGTACGCGCTACGGGATCGATCTCATGGCATGGAGTGGATATATTCGTGGGTAAAACATTGGAAAATGAATATGTTGGCTTAAGAGAAAACACCGAGGGAAACTGGGATATGTATTTTGGTCCTGTTTTGTTAGGGGTCGTAAACCATGAATATCGATTGATACAACCAAGACGACAGATAAGGAAAAAAAGCAAATACAAGCAGAAAATATTTTAAATATGAGCGGGGCGCGCGATCCCCCATGGGGGATCTAGCCTTTGTTCGAAGAAGAGGGGCTCCGCCCCTCGAACCCCAGCAAAGGGCAAAAGCCCTTTGCAACTATGCCTAGAACTAAGATAAGAAGTTTAAGGAAGATCGATAATTGTTTTAATGCTATACAGTTAAGCAAAAAGTGTTACCCATGTGGGTGGTTAAAGTGTTACCCATGTGAGGTTCCCACCGAAAATGGGGCACGGGCAGGGGCACGTTTGGGAAAGGAAGGGGAGAACACATGATGGATCTTTGCGTTTAATCTAAGTCTAGGATACATTTCAGCATAGAAGAGGTGGTAGACTCATGCGCACACGCACCAAGATCATCTGTACGATAGGCCCAGCCGTCAGCTCTTACGAGAAAATCTCCCAGCTCATCGATGCGGGAATGAACGTCGCCCGGATCAACTTCAGCCACGGCACGCACGAAGAACATCTGGCAGTCATCGATAATCTCAAGCAGGCCCGGGAGAAGAAAAAAGTTCCGCTCGCGATCATGCTCGACACCAAAGGCCCCGAAATCCGCCTGGGCGCCATCCAGGGCGATGCGATGCTGCTCATAGCCAAACAACAGCTGCTCCTCGTCAAAGAACCGTGCCTCGGCACTGCGGAGCGCATTAGCTTAACGCCTCCTCATGTCCTCGATGACCTGACCGCAGGGGCCGCGCTTCTGTTTGATGACGGCTATATCCAGGCCGTTGTTCTCAAAAGAAACGCTGCCGGTGTTTTGATCGAAATCCAAAATGAAGGGGTGATCAAAAGCCATAAAGGGGTGAACATCCCGCATGTGCATACCGACCTTCCCGCGATGACAGAACAGGACATTCTTGACATCCGCTTCGGGTGCAAGCACGATGTCGAGCTCATTGCCGCCTCCTTCATCCGCTCGAAAGAGCATGTCCTTGAGATAAAAAAACTGCTCGCCGCCGAGAAAAAACCGGAAATATTAGTGATCGCGAAGATTGAAAATAGTTTGGGGATCGAAAACTTCGATGCGATCTTAGAGGCCGCCGATGGGATCATGGTTGCGCGCGGCGATCTCGGCGTCGAGCTGCCGCTGAAAGAAGTGCCCAGCTACCAAAAAATGATGATCCGCAAGAGCATCTCCGCAGGAAAACCGGTCGTGACCGCCACCCAGATGCTCGAATCGATGATCAAAAATCCCCGCCCCACGCGCGCGGAAGTGTCCGATGTTGCCAATGCCATCTATGACAGCACCAGCGCGGTGATGCTTTCCGGGGAAACGGCTGTCGGACAGTATCCTGTTGAGACCGTCGCGCTGATGAGGGCCATCGTCGAAGAGGCCGAAAGGCATTTTGATTATCCCGAATTTTTTGCCAAGGAAGGGCGGTACGATTTTCCGGACATCTCCACTTCCGTCTCCCTCGCCAGCGTCAAGACCGGCTACAGCACGCATGCGCGGGCGATCTTTGCTTTTACCCACAGCGGGTTTACCGCCCGCAAGATCGCGCAGTTTCGCCCTCAAATGCCTATCTTTGCCCTCTCCGCCGATCCGAAGATCTACCACCAGATGGCGTTCTATTGGGGGGTTGTCCCTGTGCCACCCGTTTCCTGCCGCAATGTGCAAGAGGCACTGAAGGCGACGTCCCATTTCGCTCAAGAGAAAGGGCTGTTGCAGAAGGGGGACCTCATCGTCGCCACGGCCGGCACCCCCTTTGGAGTCGCCGGCAGCACTAACATGATGCTGGTAGAAACGTTGTCATATGCATAAAATTATTGTAAGCTGTTCCAAGGAGAACGAGTGGATGCTGCCCTGGTGGTGGATGCATTACCATTACCACAACAGCCTCCCCGTTGCGTTCCTCGATCTCGGGATCTCTCTTCAGGCCAAGCGCTGGTGCGCCAAGAGGGGAGTCGTGGTTGACCAGCCCTTATCCTGTGAGGGCGCCTTGCAGATCGACCTCAATGCCCAGGTCTGCGGTCCGCTCAGCCGGGGAGTGAAAATTATCCCCTGGACAGAAGAGAACATACGCGGCGCTATCGCGATCTGCGAAAAGCTTCTCATGAACCTTTCTTTCGAGGAATAATGGACGGGATCATCGTCGGAGCGAACCGGACCCAAGAATGGATGCTTCCCTGGTGGTGGCTCCACTATCGCCTGCACAACAGCCATCCGGTGGCCTTCCTCGATTTTGGGATGTCCGAAGAGGCAAAAGAGTGGTGCCAAGAGAGAGGCCGCTGCATCGCTCTCGAGGTTTCCGAGGATTTCATTGCTAGAAAAGAGGAGATCGATCCCTTCACCGCCCTCATGTGGGATGGATTTTACCGCGGCGGCAACTTTTGGCCCGCGCGCCTCGGCTGGTTCAAAAAGCCGCTCGCCTTGCGGCAGACCCCTTTCCAAAGAACGCTCTGGATCGACCTAGATTGCCAAATCCGCGCTGATTTGAGTTCTTTATTTGCAACCTGCCAAAACCCTGCGGGGGTGGCCCTCGTGCGCGACCGAGAACCTGACGCCATCAACCGCGATTTGGATTTTGGGCTGATCTTTCCGGATGAGACAGTCTATAACAGCGGGGTCATCGTCTATGATCAAGAATCGCCCATCATCGCAGAATTTGCCAGCAGGGCGCTCACCGACAACCGGGAGTTTCTCGGCGATCAGCACCTCCTCTCCCGCATTCTCTATGAGCAACAACTGCCCTTTACAGAGCTTCCGCGCCGCTACAACCTGTGGCAGTGGGAAAAGCCTCGTGAGGGCACGGCCATCTATCATTGGGTGAATACCGGGGGGAAAGAGGCGGTCCGCAAGAGCCTCTCCGCTCTAAACCCATTATTTCTCAATCAACTTTCTTTGTCGACTCATGCAGCTTTAGATATTTATAAAACGTTGCATGACCATTGTAGGCCGAAATAATATATCCCTCCCGTCCTCCTAAGAACCCTTTTTTGAGCACATAGCTCTTAAAAAAAGCGAACCAGCCATGCAAGACCGCCTGCAGCAGCGAGCCCGTTTTACGCTCTTTTTCCTGAGCGGCATAGAGAGAGGTGTACATTTGCATTTTGGACAAGAAGTCGGCGATTTCCCGATACGGCGTATGCAGGATGGGACCCTTAAGGGGAACTTCCTTTAGGCCGTCCGTGAGGATTTTTTCATGCACCCGCGCGTTGTTAAACTGAGTTGCCTTTCGGTTGTAGAGGCGGACGACCCGATCGGGATACCAGCCGCCGCACCATTTGATCAGCTTGCCATTGAAATAATTATGGCGCTCCACCGAGTAAACGCATTTTGGATCTAAGGCAAGCGCGTGGAACTCTTTCACCAGCTCAGGGGACAAGATCTCATCGCTGTCGATCGAAAGGACCCATTCGTGGCTTGCGTGGGAGCTCGCGATATTGTGGGTGTCCCCAAAGCCGACGAAGTCGGAAATGAAGAGGCGCACGTTGGGAAATTCTTGCGCCACATCCATTGTGCCGTCGGTGGAGCCCGTGTCTAAGACGATCACTTCGGGGAAAGTGCGGAGGGACTCCAAAGTCTTTCTGAGGGTGTCTTGGGAATTTTTTGTTAGAATCGTGACACTAATCATACGAGAATAATATTACTTGAGGCATGGGCAAAAAATCAACCTTTGAGTTGTTTCAGGGATTGCTTGGCTTTCCATTTCATGATTAGCCACACACCCGAAAACGCAATCAGAGCTCCTACAACAAAGACAGGCACAGGTCCCAATAGTTCGCAAAGAAGACAGCCTAAAATAGGGCCGACGGCCCCTCTTAATCCAATCATCAAAACATTGACTGTTGTGAAGGAAATACTATTTTGATCTGCGGAGAAAATCGTTCCGGAAAGATGCCAGATCAGGTGGCTCCCTCCCTGAGCAATGCCGTACAGCAAGTGGGCCAGGTAGAAACATGAAATATGATAAGGGGAGAGCAGTAAAGCTAGAGGGTAAAGGCCAAAACCTAATAAAATCCACATCGTCAGTCGATGGATCCCGAAGAGCTCTAATGCCTTTCTCCAAATGAGTGAAGAGCCCGCCATTCCTATCCCAACAAAAACGCATCGGGCAATTGTCATATCCGATAATGACACCGGCAATAGGTCTGCAATGAAAATGGCTTTGACCGGAGAAATAATCATCAGGGCAAGTCCGCCGATCATAAAACCCCATTGAAAAACAGCAAAGTCGGGCCTAGTGCGCATTAATCGTAAGCTTTCCTTTAAGGGCTCTATGAAGAAATTATTTTTTTCGGCCTCAGTCGAGAGCTCCTTTTCTTGAGGAACTTTGATTCTTAGCTGCAATAGGACGCTGCTGGAGCTAATCAGAGCGCATACGACAAACACCAACTTCCAATTGTTACCGGAAACGGTTAAAAATTGAGTTAATAATATGCCTATTAACACGCCTTCGACAACACTGAGCACATGATAGAGGGAAAAGGTATATTCTCTATTTTTCTTGGGGATGTTTCTCTTGAGAATTTCCATTAAAGCCGGGGTTGAAGCTCTGCTAAACAGCTGATAGACGGCGCAGCAGGCAAAAACCTCCCAGAAAGTATCGATGTATGGAAAGAAAATGAAGGGCGTCCGCGCCAAAACCCAGGCCCCTATAAGGTTGGGAAGTAATTTGTTTTTTCGACGAACCACCCAAGAGCCCCAATAAAACGAAAACACGGAAAGAACGGGGCTTAACATGGTAAAAAGGGCGATTTGAAACCCTGTCGCCCCCATTTCTCTGCGCAAAAGAATAGGAATCAAGGCGTAAACGACCGTTAGGGGCTCATTAGAAAGATTCATCCAGAGAAGGGCCAATTTCGTTCTAAAACAGCCCTTGTTTTTCTCTTGAACAATTATGTCGTTCACTTAGCCTCATATTTACAGGCGAGCATAACAGATTGCTAGGAAAAATACAATTAATAGGGAGCTATATAGAAAATTATTTAATTGGATAAATCCCGGTGGAAAGAGGAGTTGTACCTATTACTTTCTTTACCAGAGTCATCGTTGCAGCGATTGCCAACGCCATCCAATACCAAGAGACGCTGGAGACCATTCCCGTCGTCTGGAAGCACCAGAGCGAGATCGCTGCCGTTGGCCCTCCCAAGAGCTGAGAGCCGATGGCATAGCCAAACGAAAGGATCAGATACCGGTGCTTCTCCGGGACGAGCTGCTGGGCCCAAGCATGGAACGGAGCAAAAAAGGCAACGCCGAGGAGGACCATGCAAATTCTCACCGCAACCACGGCCGCCATTCCTGCTCCTTCCAGCGTCAGGAATAGGGGAATCGCGCTCACAAGCACGCCGAGGGCAGCTCCGATCATGATCTTTTCTCGAGAGATTTTGGAGGCGAGCCATCCGAACAGCGGCAGCGTACAAAAATCAAGCATCAAAAGCCACGTATTCACCGCAGTCATCTCTGCCTTGGTGAGCGTCGTGACGAGAGGGATGAACCCGTTTAAGAGAACAAGCGCCATTACATAGTTCGCATACCCAAACCCCGCCGTGACCGCCACATAGCCCAGCGCTTTTCTGTAATGCCAAAATAGCGCGGCGAGGCTGTGCAAAGAGATCCTCTCTGCAGGCACAGCTTCCGCGCTCGTTTGGCGCCGAACCCAGCAGCCGAAAAGGGCGGTGATGCTGCCCAGCGCATAGAGCCACCTCCACCCCTGTTCCACTCCCTTCAGCCCGCATAGGATTGTAACGCCCGCCGAAGCGCAGAGAATGCCGCCAATCGTCGAGGCATTATACAGGCTGCTGAGCCAGTCATGCCGTTTCTCGGGACTATTTTCTAAAAGGTAGATCGCGCCTCCCATGATTTCGCCCCCGGCGAGGAAGTTCATCGCCAGCCGGCCCGCGCAAAAAATCAGCGGCGACAAAATTCCTGCCTGATCGTAGAGGGGACTGAGGGCGGTCGCCGCCGTAACCAAGCCCATTCCTCCTAGAGTAAAGAAAAGAGCCTTCTGTCTTCCCTGCGTGTCGCCGATATGACCAAAGACAAACGAGCCCAGGGGGCGTGCCAGCATCCCCAGCGGGATCATCCCGTAGGTGAGGATGAGCGCCGTGAGCGGATCTTGCTTTGGAAAAATCAGGGGCGCCAAAAAAGGGGAGAGGAACCCGAACAGGGCCGTGTCATAGTGTTCAAATAGATTGCCTAGGCAGGTGCTCCAGAAATGAGCATGTAAAGATATATTTTGTTTATTCGTTGTCATGCACTCTTCCTCCGCTGGTATTATCCAGATCAGGTTTAGAGGTCATGGCAAAATTCGCTTTTTAGACAAAAATTGATGATTTTGGTCCCGAATCCGGGGCCAAAAAGGCAATTTTTGTCCAAATGGAGTTTTGCCATTGCCTCTTTAGGGTATTTCTCAGCCGGTCCGTTTGGTACGGTCCAGCACCCCTGGTGGTTTAAAAACTGCAGAAGATCATGCCGGTAAATTTAGATTTTTTCAAGGAAGGAATCGATAAAAGACTTTATTCCAAGCCTCGATTTCGCTATACTCAACCGATAATGAAAGAAAAATGGGCAGCGATACAGTCTGAGCTACTGAGCTATACAAAAGCCGAGCGCTATTTCGTCTTGGCGGCGATGGCGTGCGCCTTCTGTATCATGGGCGAATATGCGATTATCCGTCCCGTGAGCCACTCTGTCTTCCTCACAACCTACGGATCTTCCGGATTTTTGTATGCCTGGCTGGCATGCATTCCCTTGAACTTGGCCGTCGTCGCCTTTTACAATCGACTGCTGCCTAAGTGGGGATGCCTCAAAATGTTTTTGTGCATCGCCGCCATCATCGTCTCGGGCAATCTTTTTTGCGTCTTTTTTCTAAAAAAGATTTGGGTCTTGCCCTTCCTTTTTTATATTTGGAAAGAAGTCTACGTCATGGTGATGTTTCAGCAGCTCTGGTCGCTGATCCATGCCAACATGAAAGAGGGGAGGGCGAAGTACCTCTACGGCCTCATGTTCGCGATCGGAGGCGCCGGGGGATCGCTCGGCAGCTTGCTTCCCGGATTTTGCGCGGTGAGCGTTGGCTCCGAATCCCTCCTCTTGTTCACCGTTCCGCTCTACATGCTGCTCTTTTTGGCCTTTTTCCTCGCCATGAAAAATCAGGCTGTTGTCGCCGGCGTTCCTTCTAAAAGTCTTCCTCATCTGCGGGACAGCCTGCAGCGGATCGCCAGCTCAAAACTCCTCGTTTTCATCCTGCTCATCGTCGTGTTCATGCAGCTCACCTCGACAATCGTAGACTTTCAGTTCAATACCGTTTTAGAAACCTCAATCCTCGACAAGGACCTGCGGACACAATATTTAGGCCGTCTCTTTGGCATAGTGAGCTTTGTCACCACCGGCCTGCAGGTGATCGGCAGCTATCTCTTCGTTCATTATTTGGGCTTGAGAAGAAGTCATCTCTTTGTCCCGATGACACTCTGCTGCAACGCGATCGGCTTTTTGATCAGCCCCGGATTTGGAATGATCTCCGTTTCGTTTGCCGCCATCAAAGCGGTGGACTTTTCTCTCTTTGGGGTGATCAAAGAAATGCTCTATGTCCCGCTCAAAGTGGAAGAAAAATTCCAGGCGAAGGCCGTCATCGACGTCTTTGTCTACCGCAGTTCTAAAGCGCTCGCCGCCTCGCTCATCCTCGGCCTTCAGTTTTTTGAGTTGCAGAACTTTCTCACCGAGGGGTTGATCGCGCTCTTTGTCATCTGGGGCTTCATCGTCATCAAGCTGTTCAAACAGGAACAGCCCTCCGCAGCGCCTGAAAAACAAGAGAATGTCTAAGGCGAAGTTTCTTTCGTGCCCCTGAAGGGTTACTTTAAAAACAAGAAGGGAAAGGGAAAATGGGGCACGTTGAGGCAGATCCGGTTTGTTGTAATTAAACACTGCATAACGTATTCATAAATTATGCGATCTAAAGATATTCTCAACGATCCGCTCCTGAACAAAGGCAGCGCCTTTACGCAAAAAGAGCGGGACGCCTACAAGCTCAACGGCCTTTTGCCCTACCATATTTCCACTCTTGAAGAGCAAGTGCAGCGCCGCTACGGCAACTTCTGCGAGCATACTACCCCGATCGCAAAATTTGAATTCTTAGGCGCGCTCCAAAATCGCAACGAGGTCCTTTTCTATCGCCTTGTCTTAGACCACATCACCGAAATGCTTCCTCTCATCTATACGCCCACCGTAGGCGATGTGTCGCTCAAATACAGCAGCCTCTACCGCGACCATCGAGGAATTTTTATCTCTTATCCTCTCCAAGATAAAATCGAGGAGATCATAAACTCCCTCCCGCAAAACGAAGTCGATGTGATCGTGATCACCGACGGAGAGCGGATCTTAGGGCTCGGAGACCTCGGCATGGGCGGCATGGCGATCCCGATTGGGAAGCTCGCCCTCTACACGCTCTTTGGAGGCATCCACCCTGCGCGCACACTGCCTGTCCTTCTCGATGTCGGCACCAACAATCAAGCCTGTTTGAGCGATCCGCTCTACCTAGGCTGGCGCCATCCACGCATCACCGGAAAAGAATACGACGATTTTGTGGAGCTTGTCATCCAAGCCATCCACAAGCGGTACCCAAACGTGCTGCTGCAGTGGGAAGATTTTGCCAAGCCCCACGCACAACCTCTTCTCGATAAGTACCGCCGCCGCCTGACCTCCTTCAACGACGACATCCAGGGCACCGCTTCGGTCGTTCTCGCCGCGATCCTCTCCGCCGTGAAAGCGCTCAAGACCGATCTCAAAAGCCAGCGTATCTTAGTGTTCGGAGGCGGTTCTGCCGGCATGGGGATCTGCCACCATCTCGTCGAAGCCCTCAAAGCCGAAGGTCTTTCCGAGGCAGAAGCCTGCCGCCGTTTTTACATCGTCGACATCCATGGACTTGTCCACACGCGCCTCTCGGGGATCGACGAAGCCCAGAAGCGCTTTGCGCGTCCCACGGATGAAGTCGCGCTGTGGAGCGTGCCCGATCCTGCGCGTATCACTCTTCTCGATACTGTCAAGCACATGATGCCGACGATTTTAATCGGCGTCTCAGGCCAGCGCAACGCCTTCACCAAAGAGCTGGTCCATCTCATGGAGCAGCACGTTCCGCGCCCGATCATCCTGCCCCTGTCCAATCCTACCAGCTGCTCAGAGGCGCATCCGCACGACCTCCTCCTGTGGACCAGCGGCAATGCCCTCATCGCTACCGGCAGCCCATTTCCTCCCGCTGAATATCATGGGCGTCTCTTTCCAATCCCGCAATGTAACAACGTCTATATTTTCCCCGGCGTCGGACTCGGAGTGATTGCCTCAAAGGCCTCCTTCGTCAGCGACCAGATGTTCATCAAGGCGGCCCAAGTGCTCAGCGACCATGCTCCGCTCCTAAAAAATCCTCAAGGCTCGCTCTTTCCTGCGCTGGAAGATTTGCGGAAGGTGTCGCGCGCCATCGGCATCGAAGTGGGGATGATGGCTATCCAGCAGGGACACGCGCCGCCAACCGCTCGCGAAGAGCTCGCCAAGACCATTGATCGGACGATGTGGACCCCTGCATATTTAGATTTGAAATAAATCCTTGTTCCTTATAATGAGCCTAACTTAAAGTAAACCCAGGGGTCCTTATGCGTCAGCAAACACTTCTCAGTTCTCTAGTCTTAAGCACCATTCTCTCAGCCAACCTTTGCGCAGACGACGAATGCTGCGGGATGAGCCCGCGGCCCATGCGCATGACCGCACGCCACATCGAGGCAAACGGCGTCGGGTACAACCAAGGCTACACGACACTCGAAGGCTTCTTTTCTCCGAACGATCTCTGCTATGACGACTGGATTCCGTTCCTCGATCTCCGAGCGCACGTGTTCAACAGCGGCAAATGGGCGGCCAACGCCGGCCTCGGCGCGCGCTATATCAACAGCTCGAGAGTGTGGGGAGGCAACATCTATTACGACTACCGCGATACGAACCATCAGCACTACAATCAAGTGGGCCTGGGCTTTGAATCGCTCGGCGAAGTGTGGGACTTCCGCGCCAACGGCTATCTGCCCGTCGGCATGACCCGAAGCCCCTTCTATAAGCCCCGCTTTGCCCAGTTTGAGGGCCATTCTCTGGTGATTTCCCGTAAGATCGAATTTGCGATGCGCGGAGTGAACGCCGAAGTGGGCGCCCATGTGAAGAATTGCCAAGACATCCCTCTCTATTTTGCTGCAGGCCCCTACTATCTGGGAGGCCGTGGAAAAAATGCCTGGGGCGGAGAGCTTCGCGCCACCGTGGACATCGGCAACTACCTCAGGCTTGAGGGCAATACCTCCTACGACTCGGTCTTTCATTGGATTGGACAGGGGCAAGTCAGCCTGATGGTTCCCTTCGGCGCCAAACGCGCTGTGCGTAAGCACTGCAACTGCTGTCCCACAGCCTTAGCCCTCAGCCAGCGCGCGTTGCAACGGGTGGACCGCAATGAGATCATTGCCGTGGATGACAAGCATAAGCTCACCAGACTGAGCTCGCCTTTCTTCATCTTTGTCGACAGCAATAGCCACTCCGATGGGACCTGGGAGTCTCCGTACCCCACCCTCATCCTGGCGCAAGACAATTCAGGCCCCAATGATGTGATCTACGTCCTTCCCGGAAACGGATCTCCTTACGACGTCACCTCAAGCGGCGGCTTTACGATGCAAGAGGGACAAAAACTTTGGGGCTCTTCGGTCTCTCATCCCCTGGACACACCCTATGGCGCCATTACGATCCCTGCGTTAAGCAAGGCGATGCCTTCGGTCTTAAACACTGATCCAACCCCTGGTTCCTTTGTGATCGCGATGCCGGTGTTAAGCGCTGAAGTTGTTGGAATGGGCATTCAAGGAGGCGGGGTGGCCTCTCTTGGGATTTTTTATATCAGTGGTAGCGGAAATGGGACCCTACTCGTCCAAGATAATCAGATCTCAGATTTAACGGTGGCGGGAGTTGCCGTGGATAATAATGGAGCAAATATTACCGCAACGATTTCAAACAATCAAATATCAAATATTTCGACTAATTCTATGGGAGCTGATACCTTTGTTGCAGGGGTTATTGTGGAAGGCGCGGGTGGGTCCTCTATCGTGAATATCTCAGACAATCAGATTTCCAATATGACTAGCCTTTCGGCTGGGATTGCGGCTGGGATTGCTGTGACAAATTTTGGTACTAGCGTCTGTACAGTTACTCTCCAAAACAATCAAATTTCGTCCATTATAGGAATGGGGACTGCTGAAGCTGACGGTATCACAGCAAGAAATAATAACGCCGGCAATGCAGTCTTTTCATTCTTAGACAACCAAGTCTCAGGAGTGAGCTCCCTCGTGACCTCTCATGGGATTTTAGCACCCACTAGTATAGGAACTACTGGACCGACCTGTGTGACGCTGATTGGCAACAATACCGCTCCCTCTGAAATTCTATTGGAGAAGGGGGGCTCCGGACCTCTTACACTAAATTCCACAAGCGGCAATAACACACCAACCCCAACGGAGTCTGGAGGAGTTACCAACGGCAGCTGTCCCTAACGGCGGCTAGTCGTCATGCAGGCCCTGAGGGATCGTTCAGAATTGAAGAACTCGTCCCTCAAGGGACGAGATTCTCCGACGGTTTAAGGATTCTTGCCATAAGACAGCCCGCCTAACCCGCCCCTGAAGGGGCAGGATTGCGGCGAGCGCACCGTTCAAAAAGACGACTTGGGAGGGGTACGAAGCCCCTCCCAAGACGCAGTAACAATCCCCGGCCTTAAGGCCGGGGTTCACTTTTCCCTCGAGAACAGTAAAAGTTAATTCTGAACGATCCCTAGAGCCTTAGGGCCTGCAGCGCTTTTTCGTAGTTGGGTTCCTGGCTAATCTCTGGCACGAGTTCTGTGTAGATCACCCTGTCTTGCGCATCGAGGATCACGATGGATCTCGCGAGAAGGCCTGCCAGCGGTCCGTCTTGGATGAGTACTCCATAGTCTCTCCCAAAATCTTTCGAGCGCATCATCGAAAGGGCAGTGATGTTCTCCACCTTTTCTGCCGTGCAGAAACGCTTCTGCGCAAACGGCAAATCCGCAGAGATCACGAGCACCGCGATCTCAGGATGCTGGCCAAGGGCCTCGTTGAACTTTTTGGTCGATGTCGCGCACACCAAGGTATCTAAACTGGGAACGATATTGAGAAGCTTGCGCTTCCCTTTAAAATCCGCAAGCGTCCGATCGTGCAGTTCTCCGTCCACGAGCTTGAAATTCGGGGCTTGGCTTTCCAGACGGGGAAGCTCGCCGCTCGTATGGACCGGGGCGCCTTTGAGGGTGACTTGTGCCATATTGTTCTCCTTTAAAAGATATCCTAAGTATATCAAAAAATTTAAGCTTGTCAAAATTGTAAAGATTATGTTAAGATATAGGCCCTATGGAAGAGGAAAACCAAACATCCTGTCGCGTCAAAAAAGTCTTTGAGCTGAAGAGTAGTCAGGAAGATCGTCCCCCTGCAGCCCCGCTGTCCGGGTCTCTGTTCAGGCTGCCCTCTATCCCAAAGGAAATCAAGCACTTAGCCCTACTTTCT
>JABDEH010000034.1:116-15728 GCA_013287215.1 Chlamydiota bacterium | reverse complement strand
GGCCTCCCGGATGGTGAACAGATCGAGCAAGGTTTGGGTCGGATGCTGGTTGGAGCCGTCGCCGGCGTTTATGACCGGTGCGCCTGCGGCCTCTGCGGCCAGGCGGGCGGCTCCGTCGAGAGGATGGCGGATCACGATCAGGTCCGCATACTGTCCGATCACCTTCATCGTGTCGTAGAGCGTCTCTTTTTTGCTGGCGGAGGTGGTGCTCCCGTCGGCAAAACCGATCACGCCGCCGCCCAGTTGGAGCATCGCTGCTTCAAACGAGAGGCGCGTGCGCGTCGAGGGCTCAAAAAAGCAGCTGGCCATCAATTTTCCTTTCAAGAGGTCGCTTGTAGGCGCCCCTTCCTTGACCTCTCGGGCGGTCTCCAGGATGAAAAGGATCTCCTCTCGGGTGAGGTCCTGGACTGAGAGTAGGGAACGTCTGAACATTTGATCAAGCATCATGGGCGATATATTCCTTCCAGGATTTAACCGGAGTCAAATTAAGATCGAGTTCTGTGAGGCAGGGTAAAAAGAGTTGGGCGATCTGCAAATTGGTGATGAGCGGGATGTTGTGGTCGATGGCGAGGCGGCGGATGGTAAATCCATCAGAAATCACCGAGGGAATACTATTGGTCGGAATATTGACAATGAGGTGGAACTGTTTGGCGAGAATCGCCGAGGTGATGTTGGGCTCTACTGTTTCGCTGGCCTTGTAAAGCATGCGGCTCGCAATCCCTTGCTGCATTAAAAAGTCGTGCGTCCCCTCGGTGGTGTAGAGCTCCCAGTCATCCTGCTCTAGCTTTTGGATCGCGGGGAGAAGTTTTGCTTTCATGCCCTCACCAATGCTGAGGAGGCAGCGCTTGCCGCGGACCTGCTGTCCCGTCGCCACCCAGGAGCGCAAGAACGCCTCGCGGAAGGTGTCCCCAAAGCATCCCACTTCGCCCGTCGACGCCATCTGCACCTGCGCAACGGGATTGGCTCCTTTCATCCGGTTGAACGAAAACTGGGAGGTTTTCACCGCGACGTAGTTGAGGTCAAGCGTCTCTCCTGCAAAACGGGCCGGTCTTCCCAAGATCGCGTGGACAGCGGCAGTGATGAAGTTGTGGTTCACCACCTTCGAGACGAAGGGAATGGATCTAGAGGCGCGCAGGTTGCACTCGATCACTTGGATCTGATTGTCCTTGGCAAGAAACTGAATGTTGAATGGTCCCGTGATGTTCAAGGACTTGACGATCTCTCGGGTAATATTTTTTGTCTGGCGGATCGTTTCGAGGTAGATCCTCTGGGGCGGAATGACGATCGTGGCATCCCCCGAATGGACCCCCGCATTTTCGACGTGCTCGCTGATCACATCGACGAGGATTTTGCCGCCGCTTGCGACACCGTCGACCTCGAGCTCTTTGGCATTCTCAACAAACCGGGAGATTACGACCGGATGCCCCTGCGAGCAGAGGGCCGCCTCGCCCAAGTATTTTTCGAGCTCCGTATCGCTATAGACCACGTTCATGGCGGCGCCCGAAAGCACGTACGAGGGCCGGACAAGCACCGGATACCCGACGGAGCGGGCAAATGCCTTGGCTTGGGGCACGCTGAGCGCCTCTTCCCATTCAGGCTGCTCGATGCTCAGCCGGTTTAGCAGCGAAGAAAACTTCTTTCGATCTTCGGCGCAGTCGATGCTTTCGACGGGCGTGCCCAAGATCGGATAATGCCTCCGCGCTAGCGGCAGGACTAGATTATTGGCGATTTGCCCGCCCACCGAGACGAGGACCCCTTCCGGCCGTTCAAAGTCGGCAATATCGGAGACCCTCTCCAAGGTCAGCTCTTCAAAGTAGAGGCGGTCCGACTCATCGTAGTCGGTGGAGACCGTTTCCGGATTGGAGTTAATCATCACCGTGGTGCGGCCGAGTCTCTTGAGAGTTTTGAGCGCGTTAACGGCGCACCAATCAAACTCCACCGAGGAGCCGATGCAGTAGGGCCCTGACCCCAGAACAACCACGGGCGGCTCAGCAGAAGGAGCAATATCGTGCACCGTACCATGGTAGGTGAGATACAAATAGTTGGTGTCTGCCGAAAACTCCCCGGCCAAAGTGTCGATCTGCTTAATACAAGGAACCACGTGATAGCTGAGCCGCAGGGCGCGCAGCGCGTCCTCGCTCATTCCGCGCAGCCGCCCCAGCGCCCCATCGGAAAAGCCGTCCCGCTTTGCCTCGAGAAGGAGCGCAGGGGTCAGTTCCTCAGCTTGCCGGATCTCCGCCTCCCTTTGCACCAGCGCGTAGATGTGATAGAGGAACCACCGGTCGATCTTAGAGAGATAATGCACCTCTTCGATCGAGCCTCCCCGTTTGAAGAACTGATAGATCGCAAAGAGGCGCCGGTCGGTCGCTTTCGACTGGACAATCTCTTCGGCGGGAACCTCGATCTCCTGAGGATATTCAGAGAGGCCGCTGCACCCGATGTTGAGCATCCGAACCGCCTTTTGCATGGCCTCGGGAAAGGACCTGCCGATGGCCATCACTTCTCCAACACTCTTCATCTCCGAGCCGATGACCCGATTAGCCGACTTGAACTTTTGCGTGTCCCAGCGCGGCATCTTCACGACGACGTAATCGAGCGCCGGTTCAAAGAAAGCGCACGTTTTTTGGGTGATATTATTTTTGAGCTCGTGCAGCAGCCTCCCCAGCGACAGCTTGGCGGCGATGAACGCGAGCGGATAGCCTGTCGCCTTCGAGGCTAGCGCGCTTGAGCGGGAGAGGCGCGCATTGACCTCGATGACCCGGTACTCCCCTGAAAAAGGGTGCAGCGCATACTGGATGTTGCACTCGCCGACGACCCCCAAGTGCCCGATCGTCTTCAGGGCCACTTCCCGCAGGTGATGAAACTCCTGATTCGTCAGCGTCTGGGCGGGGGCGATGACGATGCTCTCCCCCGTGTGGATGCCCATCGGGTCGAGATTTTCCATGTTGCACACCGCGAGCGCGTTGCCGGCAGCGTCGCGAATCACTTCATATTCGATTTCCTTCCACCCCTCCAAGTACTCTTCGATGAGGATTTGAGGGGCGTTGCTGAACGCCTCCCGCGCCCGAAGCTCCAGCTCGCCCGCACTCCCGATCTTCCCCGATCCCAGGCCGCCGAGCGAAAATCCCGACCGCATCATGAGCGGATAGCCGATCTTCTTTCCCGCCTCTAGGGCTTCCTGCACACTGCGCGCCGCAAAACTATGCGGGGTCTCGACACCGATACTTTGCAGCGTCTCTTTGAAGAGGAGCCGGTCCTCCGTGATGCGGATCGTCTCCACCGGCGTCCCAAGGACCTTCACGTTATACTTGTGCAGAACGCCCGCAAGATGGAGCGCAAGTCCCAGATTAAGCGCCGTCTGTCCGCCGAACCCAAGAAGGATCCCGTCCGGCCTCTCCTTCTCGATGATACGCGTTGTCGTTTCTAAGTTCAGCGGCTGGAAATAGACATGGTCCGCCAGCCCCTCGTCGGTCTGCACCGTCGCAATATTGGGATTGATGAGCACCGTCTCGATCCCTTCCTGCTTCAGCGCTTTGATCGCCTGCGATCCCGAATAATCAAATTCCCCCGCCTGTCCGATGCAGAGCCCGCCCGATCCCAAAATCAGCACCTTTGTCATGGACAGATCCCCGCAAAAAACTGTTCAAACAGCCACGCCGTATCGGTCGGCCCTGGCGCCGCCTCGGGGTGGAACTGCACCGCCGAGAACGGAAGCACCTCGTGTGCGATCCCCTCCACCGTCCCGTCGTTCAGATTGCGGAAGGTGACGCGCCATCCTTTCGGGAGCGACCCCTCCGCAACAGCATAGCCATGATTTTGGCTCGTGAGATAGCAGCTCCGGGAGGCCGTGTCGATGCAGGGTTGATTGTGGCCCCGGTGTCCAAAGGGAAGTTTGTAGGTCTTGGCCCCCGCGGCGAGCGCCAGCAGCTGCGCCCCCAAACAAATGCCAAAGATCGGCTTTTCTTGGCGCAGGGCCTTCTTCAAGATCTCAATCGTCTCAACGTAGCTCGCCGGATCGCCCGGGCCGTTCGACAGCACGACCCCATCGAACTCCTCTTGAGAATAGTCGTAATCGTAGGGAACACGGCGGATCACCGCAGGAAATTTTTGGAGCGATCGTAAGATATTACGTTTCATCCCGCAGTCGACCACGACAATCTTTTTTCCTTGGGAGCCATAGACGATCGGCTCCCGAATGGAGACGATGCCCCCTAAACAGCATCCGGGTTCTTGAGGAGGAAACTGCACGTGGCCGGAGCGTGAAATAGCCCCTCGCATCGTTCCCGACGCGCGGATCATTTTCGTGAGATGGCGAGTATCGACACCGGTAATCAAGGGAACGCGCTGGTCATGCAGCCACTCTACGAGCGACTGCGTGCTTTTCCCATGGCTCCAGGCGGTGCATAGGGTGCAGACTACAATCCCGGCGGCATGGATCTTTGAGGACTCCCACTGGCTCGGCTCCGGAACGCCGTAATTGCCGATCAGCGGCGCGGTAAAGACAAGAATTTGGCCGGCGTAGGAAGGATCGGTTAAGGAGAGGTCATAACCGGTCATCCCGGTGCTGAACACCACCTCGCCTGCAAATTCAGTCTGCTGCCACGCGGGCGACATCCCCTCGAAGACTTCGCCATTTTCCAAATAGAGTTTTGATGGGGCGAGGGTCAAGCAGGAAGAGATCTCTTCGATGGCAGAAGAGGGAGGATTTTGGACGACAGGCTCGTGGAGGCTACCCATGTGAATCAATACCGCCCGTTTGATTTTGCCCGAACTTTAGAGGATTTTTTATCGTTAGTCAAGGAATTTAGAGCAACAAAAGTGCCCGGCAGTGTAAAATCGCCGGGAACAAACATTTAGTAACGAGTTGGATTGAGTAGGGCAGTTTAATGCAAAGGTGCTAAGACGCAGGGAAGAATATATAATGGCAACGATCGAGAACAACCAGATCATTTTGGTAACCCCGGAAAAACCAGCTGTCATCGGCGGAAAACTATTCTAAATCCCGGACAATATTATGGCCCAATCCCCTCCCGTCCAAGTCTTTGAAGAGCCCCCTGCCGGCTTTGCTCCTCGTGTGGAAATCGCAGGCTGCTATCTAGAATTCGACCACAAACTTCTCTTGATGCAGCGCGCCGCCGGAAAATCGGAGCCGGAGCGCTGGGGCGTGCCCGCGGGAAAGCTCGAACCCGGTGAGACAAAAGAACAGGGCGCCCGTCGCGAACTTTTGGAAGAGACGGGAATTGTCGCGCACGAGCTCACTTACTTAGGGGCCTTGTACATCCGCAAACCCGGCATTGATTATATTTACCACCCCTTCAAGGTCCACCTCAGCAGCAAGCCCGCTGTGCATTTGTCCGATGAGCATCTCGCATACAAATGGGTCGCCTTGCAGGAAGTAAAAGAACTGCCTCTTGTGGGAGGCGCTTGGGAAGCTTTAAAACATTATGGATGGAAAGTGTGAATGAATTTTACTTCGTGCGCCATGGGCAGACAGATCACAACATCACTCCGGCGATCTCATCCTGAAGCGCGAGGGACTCCGGACCCTAAAGAACCTTTCTCGATGAAATACAAATTTGCTTGATTTATTTTAGCAATCTTTTATAGAATCAGGGCAAAGGGATCGGGAGTTCTCGATCGGTGGGTTGCCTCAGCTTTTGCTGGGGCATTTCGCTTTCTGGGGGGTACAGTTTTAGTCCTGTTCTTTCAAATTCAGGGAAACCCAGCAACTTTTCCTTCACGACATCAAAAGCTCTGCTTGGTTTTGCATGGATGACATGCTTTGCTATAGGATGGGCCACGAGATCTGCGATTTGCAGTCCACAGCTATTTGTTTTTTTGCTTGCAAACCTGATATCAAAGGGATAACACTTCCCGACCAAAGAAGCTTGATTCGAGATGTTTCTAAAAACTGATTCTCAATCTTTGTCTTCGGCTTTGCCGCGACTCTCAACGATGATATGAGTCAGATGATTTAGCTGATTTGCACTCTCTAAAAACCGGATTTTCAGGATTGATTGAAGTCATCCCATGGTCACCACTTTCATCTGCAAAAACAATGTATTCGCTAAAGTTCGACGAGACCATTTTTCCGATTGCTCAATTTATTATTTAGCGCATGGTATTCCAGTAAAGAGTATGTTGCAAGATTTTTCTTGTCCGCAGTCAAGTATTGATCCATCCCAGCAAGCATTTTGTCGGGGCCGACAAAATGGTCGGTATCGGCAGTCAAGCAGAGAGTTGAGGATTGTTTTTCAGCGAAAAAAAATAATGTTGCAAAATTAAGTTGTGCAATAATCTCTAAAAAGTTAACAGGAAAGTAAACAAGGAGAACGTATGATCGTTATACACCCGGTGATTTATCCAATCGTTTCCCTCATTGCAGGGATTTTAATTCTCATCTTTCCAAAAATTTTAAATTTTGTCGTGGCGGTCTATTTGATCATCATCGGCATCATGGGGCTTGCAGCACAAACCTAGTATATGGAGAAAAAAATGATATATCCGTTAATTTATCCGATCATTTCGATCCTGACCGGTATTTTGATCCTGATCTTTCCAGAGATCCTTAACTTTGTCATCGCGATCTATTTGATTGTGATCGGCATCGTGGGCATCGTGGGAAGACGCGGCTTCTTCTAAGGAATTTATGCCCTTAGTTACAGGTCCGCGCGCTAAAACAAGAGAGGGAATTTCTGAGAACATCCGCATCGAGATGCATGCGGGTAAATCTCAGAAGCAGGCCATTGCCATCGCGCTTTCGGAAGCGCGGCGAGCCGGCAACATGTCCCGCAGAAGGCTCGTCAGAAAAAACACCCCCAGAAAAAAACGGGCAGCATGAAAATCTTTTTTACCTTTTTCTTAAGCCTTTGCGCCTCCGCAGCTCTCTATGCCGCGCCTTACGTCGTCAAGGATTACGGGAATCTGCTGCAGATGCCCGGCTTTAACAGCTCCCTCCTAGAAATGCATTTTAAACTCTATGCCGGCTACGTCAAAAACACCAATGATCTGATGAGCTCTCTCGATGCCTTAAGTCAAGATGGAAAATCGGGATCTTACGAGTACGGGGCCTTAAAGCGCCGCTTGGGCTGGGAGTTTGACGGGATGCGGCTGCATGAGCTCTATTTTGAAAACCTCGGCGGGAATGGCAAGCCTAATGCCTCAAGCCCTCTCTACAAGGCCCTCGTCGCGCAGTTCGGAAGCTACGAGAACTGGAAGAAAGACTTCATCGCGACCGGCATGATGCGCGGAATCGACTGGGCGATCTTGTACTTTGATCCCCAAATGGGAAAGCTCGTGAACGTATGGATCAATGAGCATGACGTGGGGCATCTTGCGACCGGCTCTCCGATTCTCATCATGGATGTCTTTGAACACGCCTATATGCCTCAGTTCGGACTCGACCGCGCAAAGTATATCGACGTCCTCTTCACCAATCTCAATTGGGAAGCTCCGGCGCAGCGTTACAATGCAATGATGTCTGCAAAAAAATAACCAGACTTGAATATTAAGATTTGAAGAACTCCTTCCCTTCTGAAGGAAGGAGATTCTCCGACGGTCAAGGCGGCGGGGCGCTTACAGCGCCTTCCGCCCCTGAATTTATAGCCCGCCTTGACCCGGCCCTAAAGGGCCAGGATTGCGGCGAGCGCACCGTTCAACGCAAAATCGGCTTCCATATGAACTTAACAATGTAATAGCGGCACTCACGGGAAGCCAGTGAGTGCCGCTATTACATAATACTTTGATAAAATATCTCAGGATGAGAATAGTGAAATCATGTCCTCATCCCGCTTAAAAAAAGCCTCGTTGAAGTTCATAGTGAGCTTAGGCATTGTGAGCCTCTTTGCCGATATGACCTACGAAGGCGCCCGGAGCATCGCCGGCCCCTACCTCGCGCTTTTGGGTGCGAGCGGAACTGCTGTGGGAGCGGTCATCGGGTTGGGGACGTTCGCCGGATATACGCTCCGAGGCCTCTTCGGATACCTCAGCGATCAAACTGGCCGCTATTGGCTGATGACAATTGTTGGCTATGTCATCAACTTGCTCGCCGTTCCCCTGCTTGCCTTTGCGGGCAGCTGGCAGATGGCCGCCTTCTTGATTGTTATGGAACGCTTCGGCAAAGCGATCCGTGTTCCTGCGCGTGACGCTCTACTTTCTTATGCCACTAAGCAGGTGGGCCATGGTTTTGGGTTTGGACTGCATGAGGCCCTCGATCAAATTGGAGCCGTTTTGGGCCCGCTGATCATCTCCCTGATGCTCTTCTATAAGGCGAGTTACCAGATGGGTTTCGCCGCCCTGCTCATTCCGGCCGTACTGGCTCTTTTGACGCTGGCGTTTGCGAGGATTTCCTATCCGAGCCCGCAGAAATTGGAAACGCAGACGGCTCCCTTGAAGACAAAGGGGTTTTCTAAGACATTCTGGCTCTATATCTGCGCGGTGGGACTGGTTGTGGCGGGATATGCCGATTTTGCGCTCATTGCATATCATTTCCAGAAGGCTTCTGCTGTGCCTCCTGTCTGGATTCCCATTTTTTATTCGCTGGCGATGGGGGTCGACGGCCTCACCGCTCTCATCATCGGAAAACTCTTTGATCTAAAGGGAATTTCGGTCCTTTGCTATGCGACGGCGATCTCTCTATTTTTTGCACCTCTGGTATTCCTCACCGGTTTTTATGGCGCTTTGTTTGGAATGGTCCTCTGGGGCATCGGCATGGGGGCGCAAGAGTCGATCCTGCGTGGAATTGTGGCGGCGCTAGTGTCCCCAAATAAACGGGGCTCTGCTTATGGGTTTCTCAATATGTCGATCGGGATTTTTTGGGCGGTGGGAAGCGCGATCATGGGATTATTCTACGACATTTCGATTGTCTATCTGGTGATTTTTTCTGTGATCGCCCAAGCGGCTGCGATCCCGCTCTTTTTACTGGTCAAAATCCGAGGAAAGACCTAAACGCAAACCCTGGCTAAATGTGACTGTACTCCAAAACAGACGCGTCTATTTTGTAATAGACTCCAAAATAGCCGGGAACAGCAAGCTTTTTCTTCCTCCCTTTTTAAACGTGCCCGTGCCCATACGCTAAGACGTTTTGGCATGATTCACACTTGGGTAACACAGAGCGAAGATTCAACGCAAAGGCGCAAACATACTTTTACGCATAGTTTATCTTGAAGCGTTATATAACTAACAACTTGTGGTGATTAGGACAGTTAAACGCAAAGGCGCAAAGGCGCAAAGACGCAGGAGGAGAAGTCGCTTTCATTTCCCATCTTTTTCTTTGCGTCTCCGCGTCTTTGCGCCTTTGCGTTGAATTGCCATACTCCCTCAACCTGAAAACAAAGCAAGAAAAACTTATGGAAAAGTATGTGTGCACCTTAGCGTCTTTGCGTTGAGACCGGGCTTTACTTATTCTACGCTATGGCAAATTTCTGAAGTGTCCCAGCCGCCGCCAAGCGCCTTATACAGCGTGATCAGCTGCAAGAGCGCGGTGGTGTCGCTGGCAAGGAGTGCCTCCTCTGCAGCGATCAGCTTCTGCTGGCTGCTGATCAGATCGAGGACGTTGATCAGTCCTCGGATATACCTTTCGTCGGTCAGCGCCACAAGCCGCTCGTTGTAGTCTCGATTTTTTTCGAGCTCGCGGCTGGCGGCCACATCTTTTCCGTAGGCGATGAGAGCGCTCTCGGTCTCTTGCAGGGCGCTCAGCACAGTCTGATAATAGGTAGAAGCTGCAGCAGAGGCGGCGGCTTGGCTGGCCCTTAAAGTGCCCATCAGACGCCCGCCTTGAAAGAGCGGGATGTTGAAGTCGCCACCAAAGGCCCAGGTGCGGCTCGACCACTGGAAGAGGTCGCTGAGCGCAAGCGATTGGAGGCCGCCGTCGCCGCCGAGGGAAAAGGAGGGATAGAAAGAGGCCACGGCGACGCCGACGGTGGCCGTTGCGGCGGCAAGGTCGCGCTCGCGCTGCCGCACATCGGGCCTGCGGCGGAGCAGATCCGAACGGAGTCCGAGCGACACTTCCTGAGGCAGCGCCGGAAGGGGCGCTACAGGCATCAACTCTTCGACTAAAGCCTCGGGCACTTTGCCGGTGAGGATGGAGAGAGTGTAGATGTTCTGGTAGATGTGGGCGATGAGCGGAGGGAACTGCGCTTTTGCTGTGAAGAGCTGGCCCTGGATGGTCAGGAGATCGAGATCGTTGGAATAGCCGGTCTCGACGCGCTTCTGGACGACGTCTTGATTTTGCTCGAGGAGCTCGATGTTTTGTTCGACGAGGAGCGCTTGGCTCTGGTAACTGCGCAGCTGCATGTAGTTGATGGCGATCTCGGCATAGACGGAGATCAGAGTGTCATTGCGGGCTTCGGTTGCGCTTCCAATGTGCGCTTCGGTTGCCTCGACGCCTCGGCGGGTTTTTCCAAAAAGGTCGATCTCCCAGGTCGCGTCTAGGAGGGCGTTATAGAGGTTTTGCACTTGCGGAATTTGGATGGCAAACGGAAGGGCGCTGGGGCCAATTGTTGTCATCGGCGTGCTGGGCGTGGGCGCTTGGATGGCGAACACGGGTCCGTTTTTACTGAAGTAGGTCTTGGTGGCGTTAAAGTCGGCGTTGATGTGGGGGAAAAGATCGGCCGCTGTCACTTTTTTGAGCGCGCGGGCTTGGAGGATGTTGGCCTCAGCGGCGGCGACGTTGTAGTTGTACAGGGCCGCTTGCTCGATATAGGCGGTGAGCAAAGGATCGTTAAAAATCTTCCACCATTCTTGGATGACCTCTTTTTGGGAGAGGGCAATCTCGATCTCGGCGCTATCCCCTTCCCACGCGGCGGAGACGACGACTTCGGGAGGATGGTAGTTGGGGCCGACCATGCAGCCGCTCAAAATCGCGGTGAAGAAGATCAGGTTTCTGGTTTTCATTGCAATCTCCTCTTGAAAAATGCGCCGGCCCCGGTAATGGTGAAGCAGGCGATGACGGCCATGGGCCAGATGTTATGAAAGACAATGGATGCCGGCAACGCTTTGAGAAAAAGTCCCTTAGAAATGATGAGCATGTAGCGCATAGGGATCACGTAGGTCAGCGGCTGAAGCCACGTAGGCATATTCTCAATGGGGGTGGCAAAGCCGGAGAGCAGCACGGAGGGCATCATGAAGATAAACGTGCCGAGCATCGCCTGCTGCTGGGTGCTGGAGAGGGCCGAGATGAATAGTCCAATGCCGCTGATCGCGCTGACGAAGACAAAAAGGCTGAGGAAAAAGAGGAGGAGCGACCCGGTGAAGGGAACGCCGAGCACAAGTGTGCCTATCGTCATCATGAGGGTCCCTTCCGCAGCGCCGATGAGGATGCCGGGGACGATTTTTCCGATGAGGATTTCAAAGGGAACAAGGGGCGAGACGAGAAGCTGATCGAAGGTGCCTAGCTCCCGCTCGCGCGCCACAGATTGTGTGGTGACAACGAGGCAGGTGAGCATGGAGAGCGTGGCGACGAGCGAGGAGATATTGTACCAGTAGTAGAGAATATTTGGATTGAACCAGATCCGGCTGATTAAGGCGGCATTTTCCGGCTCAAATCCCACCTTGGCGTCAAAATCGGCGCTGAATTGGTCGACGATCCTCGAGGTATAGCCGACGACGATTTGGGCGGTATTCGATTTTCTTCCATCTAAGATGAGTTGGACATTGGCCGGTTTGCCCGCATCGAGGTTACGCGAGAACTGCTCATCGATGGAGACGACCATGACCCCTTTTTGATTGTCGATAAAGGGGGCGATCTCCTCGACTCCTTTTAGGTAGATGATGTGGCTGAACACTGGCGCGCCATGAAATCGTTGGACTAGTTCAAAGGCCTGCTCTCCGTTGTCTCGGTTGAGGATGCCGATCGGCACATCTTTCACATCGAGCGTGGCGGCGAAGGCAAAGATGAACAGCTGGATGATCGGAGGAAGAATAATAGAGATCCGGCTGCGTCGATCGCGCAGGACGGCGAGGAGCTCTTTCCAGATGAGAATGAGAATTCGGTTGATCAATCGAGCCTCTTGACGGTTTTATACGCTGTGATGAGAAAAAAAATGGCCCCGATGCCGAGCATCGGAAGCAGGTTAAATAAAATCAGCCCCCAGATGTTGCCCACCATAAAAAGGGTCTGCAGGCACTGGACAAAATATTTGGCCGGCATGACATAGGTCAAACATTGGATCCATACCGGCATGCTCGCGATCTCAAAGAGAAATCCGGAGAGAATGTAGGCGGGCAAAAATCCGGCGGTGATCGCGATCTGCGAGGCGAGGGCTTGGTTTTTGGCAAGGGTTGAGATCATGAGTCCGATCCCGAGCGCACAGAAGAGGAAAACCGCTGAGACGAGACCTAGAAGTAAAAAAGAGCCGCGCAGGGGCAGCCCGAACACGAGGACGGAAATGACAGCGCAGATCGTCATCGACACCATGCCTAGGAGGAAGTAGGGCAAGATTTTTCCGATCACGAGCTCCACAATCCCCACATTGGTCGACATCATCGCCTCCATCGTTCCCCGTTCCCATTCGCGCGCCACCACAAGCGCTGTGAGCAGAGTGCCGATCAGCGTCATGATGATCGCAAGCGATCCTGACAGGAGAAAAAACCGGCTCTCCAACTGCTCATTGTACCAAAAGCGGGGCTGCACGTTCACGGGGGGCAGTCGTTTCACATCCCCTTGGAGCCTCTCCTGGATCAGCCAATTGTTGAAGGCGCCGAGCACATAGTTCTGTAGAAAGTTCGCGGTGTTCGGCTCGCTGCCGTCCGCGATCACCTGAATGGGCGCAATCACATCGGGGCGGTATCTAAAGGCGGAAAAGTAGGACGGCACCACGACAAATCCGCGCACAGCGCCGCTCATTAAATCGGGAATGATCTCTCTGCGGTCGCGCACGATCTTGACGTCAAAGTAGGGATCATCCGTCATCGACTTTGCAAAACGCTGCGCATCGGGCGCCGTGTCCTCGAGCACGAGGCCGATCCGCAGATGGTCCAAATCGAGCGAGACTCCATACCCATAGAGAAACAGAAGAATGAGCGGCAGCACGACGCTGATCAGGATCGTGCTGGGATCGCGCACGATCTGATACGACTCTTTGGTCCAGAGCGCTTTGAGTCGGCGCCACCTTCCTTCGCGGATCTCTTCAGCTAGGGTTTTTTGCATCATACTCTTCAATTAGTTTCACAAAGGTGTCTTCTAACGTGGGGTTCGGGTGCTCGGGAGATTTTGCAATCTCCTTGAGCCCGTCGGGCGTCCCGATGTGGATCACCCGTCCTCGATAAATGAGCGCGATCCGATCGCAATATTCGGCCTCGTCCATAAAGTGGGTCGTGACCATCACCGTCACCCCTTTTTCCACAAGACCGTTGATGTGGGTCCAAAATTCTCTGCGTGTTAGGGGATCGACTCCTGATGTGGGCTCATCCAAAAACAACACTTCGGGGTGGTGCATGGTAGAGCAAGCGAGTGCGAGCCTCTGCTTAAATCCTAAAGGTAACGAGTCGGAGGTCATATTCAGATAGGGCTGGAGGCTGAACACCTCCACCATTTCTTTGATCGCCGCCTCTCTGGGACCATTTTTGAGATTGTAGATGCCCGAAAAAAAATCCAGGTTCTGCTTTGAGCTCAGCGTCCCATACAGTGAGAACTTTTGGGCCATGTAGCCGATGTGGGAACGAGCGACTCCAGGAGCCTTCTGCAAGTCGACCCCGTTGACAGCAGCTCTTCCCTCTGTGGGTGTGAGCAGGCCGCAGAGCATCTTAAAAATCGTCGATTTCCCTGCGCCATTGGGGCCGAGAAGCCCAAAGATTTCTCCGCGCGGCACTTCAAAGCTGATATGGTCCGCAGCAGTGAACGCTCCAAATTTTTTGGTCAGATTGTCTGCCACGACAACCTTTTCCGTTGTCTCAGGAGCGCGGGGCGCCATCTTCGCGAGTTCAGATTCCCTCTCAGGGATGCCGCCCAAGATATCGAGGAACGCATCTTCAAAGCGCGGCGGCGTCGGCTCTACCGTTCCCTTGAATCCGTTCAAGTCGACCGGTAGCGTTGCCTCTTTCAGCACGAGCCGCAGATCTTGCGCCTGGATCGTCCCGTCGATCACATTCTTCTGCTGGAGCACATAAGCAAGGAGCTGTCGGCGGCTTCCTTCAATGTGCGTCACTTTAAAGACGCGTCCTGCGACCCGATCGGTCAAAGTTTTCGGATTTCCATGATAGAGAAGTTTTCCCTCATTGATCAAGATGACCGTGTGGCACCGCTCCGCCTCATCCAAGTAGGCCGTGCTCCACACAATGGAGACCCCCTGCTCAAGCAGCTCATGCACCATCTTCCAGAGCTCGCGCCGCGAAATCGGGTCCACGCCTACACTCGGCTCGTCAAGTAATAATAAAGTCGGTTTTTTGATGAGAGCGCAGGCAAGGCCCAACTTTTGTTTCATCCCGCCGGAGAGATTTTTCGCGAGCCGCTCTGTAAAGGGTTCTAGGCCCGTGAATTTCAACAGCCGCTCCATCGTCGCCTTTCGTTCTTCTCCTACAACACCGCGCAGATCGGCGTAGAGGTTCAAGTTCTGCATAACGGTGAGGTCTTCATAGAGGCCAAATTTTTGGGGCATGTAGCCGGTGAGATAATGGATATTTTCGGCATCCTTGATGGTGTCATAACCCTCGACCGTAATGGTCCCCGCCGTGGGCTTGAGGAGGCCGGCGATGAGCCGGATCAGCGTCGTTTTCCCGGAGCCGTCGGGCCCTACGAGGCCAACGATCTCTCCCTTAGGGATCGTGGCATTGATGTCCTGGAGCGCGGGAGTCTGCGCTTTAGGAAACAGTTTGGATAAGTTCTGAATATTGACAAGGACCTCATTCACCGCATTTCCTCTTCAATGTCACCGTCACCGGCATCCCCTGTTTCAACACGCCATTGGGATTGTCGACATAGATGCGCAGCCGATAGACGAGGTCGGTGCGCAGCTCTGTCGTCTCCACCGTCTTCGGCGTGAATTCAGAAACAGGAGAAATGAAGCCCACACGTCCAGTATAACTTTTAGCTCCTTGCGCATCTGTAAAGACTTCCGCCTCCATTCCAAAGCAGACATCGCCGAGATCCCTTTCGCTCACATAGGCCCGAACCCACACCGGCGAGCTGACAGAAATCGTATAGACAGGATCTGCGGGATTGACCACCGTTCCGGGCTCCCGGATCCGAGTCAGAATGATCCCCTCGGTCGGCGCAAAGGCTTCTGTATATTCTAAATTGTTCAGGGCGACGGCGAGGCCCGCCTCCGCTTGATCGAGATTGGCGCGCAGCTGATCTCTCTGCGACTGCACGTCATCCAAATCTTCCTGGGACACCGCGCCGATCCCAATCAACTCTTTGCGCCGCTTCAAGAGTTTTTCGGCGTTCGCAAAGGCCGCAGCGACCGAATCTTTATTTGCCGCTGCCAAGTCCACATCGTGATTATAGGGCGTCTTGTCCAATTTGGCCAGCAGCTGGCCTTGCGTCACAAGATCTCCCTCTTCATAATGGAGCTCTTCCACCTGGCCTGCGACACGAAATCCAATATCCACTTGGCGCACGTCCACGTTAGAAGACACCTTTGTGAAACTAATTGAAGAGTATGATGCAAAAAACCC
>JABDEH010000034.1:0-106 GCA_013287215.1 Chlamydiota bacterium | reverse complement strand
AAAAGATCAAAAACAAAACCCACAACAAGAATAATAAGCAGCACAAAAACAATTGCAAAGACAATACGCTTCATAATTTAAGACATATTCTTAAACTAGAATATTA
>JABDEH010000033.1 GCA_013287215.1 Chlamydiota bacterium | reverse complement strand
GAGGTGTCCTTTGCGCCCCTCCAACTCTCCTTCAAACGAAGCATTGCCCTGGAGCGTGAAATGAGGCTCAAATACCATGAGGTATTCCAAGGGGAAGTGGGAGGCGCGCACCTGTCCCTTAGCGCTCTCTTCGGATAGATTGAGCGAGCCGATCAGCGTCCCGATGCCGACCTGCATATCGCACGGAGAGATCATGAAAAGCTTCTTGGAGCGGGTGATCGTGCAGGGCTTGTTTAGCACGAACGCTTTTTTGAGCATAAATCCGGTAAACTCATGCAGGTTGAGCCCAAAGACCTTGCCCTCATAGGTCCAGGAGCCTGTGCTGTGCAGCTCGAGGCCGTCTTTCCAGAGCCCCTGGGCATAGAGCTCGAAGGGCCATCGCTGTTGTTCGTAGCGGGTTTTAAATCCGCAGGAGGCAAGATCGAGTTGGTGGTAGTGGACCCCTGCGGCATCGCACTCGAGCGCGCCTTCGGGGTTTGTAAAGAGCGAGTCGAGTCTAATCCTCAGCGAGAGATCGCGCACACCCATTTCGAGGTATTGAAACTGGGCCAGTGTCAGCTGCACGTCGACGTAGTCCTTCTCAGAAAATGTCACTGCGGCGCCCAAGCTGCCCTTGCAGGCGTCGTGAAAGTGGCCGAGGTGCGGAATGCGGAGGGCGAGCGCGCCTTCCATACCGGGAAAGTTGGTGTTAATGCCCAGGCGTCCGGTGAGGGAGGCCTCTCCTGAGGAGATCTGGAGATTTTCAATGCGCAGCTCGTGCGGCATGACGGCGGTGAAAGTGCTCGTCGCTTGCAGGGGAAGCTCGTCATTGCTTGCGCTTAAGGAAAGCGTGCCTTGCCATTCCCCTTCGATTTTTTTGGCTGCGAGAGTGCCCGTTGCATTGGGATAAGAAAAATCGCCGATCTTGACGTCTTGGGTGACAAGGTCCCAGCGGGCCTCGCTCGGTGAATAGTCAGCCTCGATTTGCAGGGAGCCTTTGAGGGGGAGTCCCGCATCGGCATCAAAGCGCGACAGTCTAGGAATGTTGAGAAAAAACGTCCCATGTTCGAGTTCTTGCCGATCAGAAATTTTTCCGCTCGCTTTACACGAGAGGAGCGGGCTTTGCAAGAGCAGATCGCCGATATGGACCGACCGATTTTCTGTGACCGTGAAGGAGGAGGCGACCTTCCACTTTTGATCGATGGCGCGCAAGAAGGAGACATCGAGATGGTTGATATAGCCGAACACTTGTCCTTGGAGGGGAGCGTTAGGGGTTCGCTTACCCTTTAGGGTGGCCTGCAGATCGAGTCCGGCCGCAAAGGGGAGCGCCGCAAAGGGTTTGACAAGCGCATCCAGTTCTCCGTCGATGTGGAGATCCATAGAGAGCTCCTCTTCTAAGACGAAGGAAAGAAAAGCCGCTGTTTTTCCTGCATTGATGCGCACTTTCAGTGCAGCGTCGATAAAGTTTTTTGCCGCGTACCCGCTGCCTTCGAGCGCAAACGTGTTGGAGAGGTTCTGCGTTAGATTTGTCACTTCGAGTTCTTTGACATGAAGGGATTTTAGCGCCGCATGGAGGGGGAGCGGGAATGGAGTGAAGCCCAGGGCGGGGAGTGGTTTTTCCGCAAAGCAGTAGGCCGCATGGCGGATGTCGAGGTAGCTAATCGAGAGGCGCTTGTAGAGCAGCGGAAAAAAAGAGATCCGCAATTTGGCTTTGTCGATCGTGAGCGTGTCTGTCTCATTCAGTTTGACCCGAACGTCGCAAAGCTCCCACTTGAACGGAAGATGTCCATCGAGGGAGCCGATCGAGATCTCCATCCCTTCCTCTCTTCCCGTGTCGATGATCCAGCGGGTGATTGTCTCTTTTCCAAACGGCGTTTGGATGAGGACCAAGATCAAGCAGGACAGGAGGAGGATGGTGATCAAGAGAGAAGCGAATAATTTAATGAATTTTCCCATAACGTATGCCCTAAAAAGTTTGTCCAATGCTAATGATGATCCGATAATGGTCGTCGAGGTGCCTCCGTTTGTCGAGTGGGAAGGCGACGTCCAGGCGCAAGGGTCCTAAGAACGAGAAGTAGCGCAGCCCGAGGCCCAGCGACTTCAGCCATTTTTTATCAAACTGCGGAAACTTCGTTTGATACACGTTCCCCAGATCGAAGAAGGGGACGAACCCGATGCTTTTCGAGAGGCGGAAGCGGGCCTCCAGCGTGTAATAGACCGCCGAGCCGCCGCCGATCGGTTTTCTATCACCTTTAAGCGGGCTCACCGTCTGGAACCGATAGCCCCTTAAGTCATCTTCCGAGCCGCCGAAGAACCGTTTACAGACCGGCACCGCGTCGAACGATTGGTAGAGGATGGATCCCAAAGTCAACTTTTGCGCAATGACAAAAACATGGTTTTCATCGACAGGAAAATAGTAATTTTGCGTGAGGGCCTGGCTCATGTAGTAGCCCTTGGGGGCGTCCAGGTTGACCGAAGGCGTGAGCGTATATTCAATCGTCCACCCTTCCGTGGGATTGAGCAAGTTGTTTGCCGTCGTCCACCGAAAGTAGAGCGGTGCTTCCGCAAGCAGAAACTCCCCATTGTGGACACTCGCCGTGACATAGAGCTGCTCCAGCCTTCCCCCCAATGCCGCCCGAAATCCCGCCTTGAATTTTTTTTCAATCCGGCTCATCGCGCTGTAAGAGCGCATGCTGTACGAAGGGTCGACCGCCTCATGCACAGCCGCCGCTTGCGTGACAAAATCTTCGCCCGGCTTTCTGAAATCGGGGATCGCATAGGCCGCGAGTCCCGTATGGCTATTTTTCGTGACATCCCCCTGAATGCTCAGTTTTCTCCCCGACCCATGAATGTTTCTATTTTCCCATCCAAAGCCAAGACCGAAGCCCCAGAACGTTTGATAGCTGGCCCCGATATTGACGCTCCGGTGTTTGGTCTCTGTCACATCCACCTTCATCCGCATGGCGCCGTTTTCACCCAGTATATCATCGTGGGTGATGAGCACCGAACTGAAGAGCCCCGTATCGAGCAGCGATTTTTGCGAACATTCCACTTGCTGACTGTTGTAAATTTCTCCCTCGGTCCAGGTGATCTTTTTTTCCATGTACTGCGGCTTCACGCTCGTCTGCCCTTCATATCTCACCGCCCCAAAGCGGGAGAGCGGTCCCGTGTCCACATCGAGATGCACCGTGACCTGCTTGCTCTTTCCATTCGCGACAACTTCCCGCTTCCGGATCGAAGCGAGCGGGTAGCCATATTCGGAAAGGAGTTGGAGCAGCCTCCCTTCCGCGCAGAGCAAATCCTGCGCGACGGCAGGTTTGCCCAAATTCAGTCCCATATTTTGCAGCTGCACCTGATCGCAAATGATCCGGCTATCATGGTACGAGAGGTTGATCTGATAGTCTTCGAGCTTGTAGACCGGGCCGCTGCGGATCATCACCGTGACCACCGCGATCTTAAAGGTCTCCTCCACGCGCATGGAGACAGTTGCCTCATAGTAACCGTACGCGTGGAGCACTTTGATGATGTCGGGGATGTCCGATTCTGCGCGGTATTTCAGCGCATGGATCGAGGGCGGCGCATGTTTTTTGAGTCCCGTCAGTTCCGACACCGACTTGATCATGCGGAGGGCCGGTCCCTCCTCCAGCCCCTCAAAGTCGACGCGATAGGCGATCCCGTCCGCAAACGCAGCGAGGGGGAAGAGAAGCATCATTAACAAGAAAAAAAATCGGGACATAACTGCTATATTGCCCGATTGAGGAATTTCCGTACAAAGATAGTGAGAAAGAAAGGAAGATCGGAAAACGGAAACGGAAACGGAAACGTTCACGAAAGAATATCTGGAAAGTTTTTTGGACTTTCGCGATAGTCTCATTAAGAATAAAATAGATAGAGAGCTTCTTAATCTTTCGTGAACGTTTGCGTTTCCGTTTTCCGATCTTAAAAATCCTATGGAGAGATAAACATGACATGTAATTCTGTAACAGAACCTTGCGTAGCACACAGGCCCAAAAGCGAGAAACTCTACGCCTCCGCCTGCGCCGTCATTCCCGGCGGCGTCAATTCTCCCGTGCGCGCCTTCCATCATGTCGGCTGCCTTCCGCTCATCGTCGCCTCCGGCAAAGGAGACCTCATCACAGATGTCGACGGCAACAGCTACATCGATTATGTCGGCAGCTGGGGCGCCCTCATTTTGGGCCACGCTCCTGGGCCCGTTCTTTCCGCTGTGACCGATCAACTTCAGCTCGGGACCTCCTATGGGGCTACCGCGCCGATCGAGGTGCAGTTCGCCGAAAGGCTCCTCAGGCACTTGCCCCACGTCGATAAGATCCGCTTTGTTTCGTCCGGGACCGAGGCGGTGATGAGCGCGGTGCGCCTTGCTAAAGGCTTTACCAAACGGTCCAAGATTGTGAAATTTGAGGGGAACTATCATGGCCACTCCGACACTCTTATGCTGGGCCCGCTTGTCCTTCCCTACAACGATATCCCCGCGTGCCTGGAATTTTTCCGCAGCAACCCCGATACCGCTGCGGTTGTCATTGAACCGATCGCGGGCAATATGGGGGTTGTCCCTGCGGCGCCTGAATTTTTGCAGATGCTGCGCGCCGAGACAAAAAGAATAGGCGCTCTGCTCATTTTCGATGAAGTGATCAGCGGCTTTCGGGTAGGACTGCAGGGGGCTCAAGGTCTTTATGGAATCGCTCCTGATCTCTCCTGCTTTGGCAAGATCATCGGCGGGGGATTTCCCGCAGCCGCTTTTGGGGGCAAAAAGGAGATCATGGAGTGCCTTGCGCCGCTTGGCCCCGTCTTCCAAGCAGGGACCCTTTCCGGCAATCCGGTCGCGATGCGGGCCGGCTATGCGACGCTTCTCGAGATCGAAAGCAAGGGCTTTTACGAAGACGTACAGGAAAAGACCGATCTTCTCGTGAAGCCCATTCAAGATGAGATCGCGCGTCGGAATCTTCCCGCCTGCCTGCAAGCTGTGGGCTCGATGTTCACCCTCTTTTTTGGCCCGCGCCGCGTGACCAAAAAGACGCAGCTAGATGAAGCGCGGTACCAGGATTTTTTCCAGTATCTCTTTGCGCGGGGTGTCCTTTTTCCACCCTGCGCCTATGAAGCGGCGTTCATCTCCAGCGCCCACACGAAGGAGCATCTAGAGAAGACGAGAGACCTCATTTTGGAATATTTAGATGACTGCAAAGTCTAGAGAAAAATCAGGGAAAATCCCTTTAATTTTTGACAGCGTCTTTAAGTTCGGGTTACATTTTTTGCGTTCCAATCGCTGGTAGCCGTTGACGTTTTCATATCCCATTTTTCTTGCGACTTGGCTTTGCGTCATGCCGTGCTTGATTCTGTGGTAGCGAACGAGGAATGAGAAGGCGACCTCCGCATCGACCGGCACCTCAACAATGCTCTTGGAGGTTTGAATCGAGTCATCTGGCAATGCGGCAAGGTCTTCGGAATCCTCAGGCTCTGAAATATACAGGTTAAGAGCTTCTTGCATCATTTTGTTAAGTGTCCCTATTGTATCAGCTTGAGTGTAGCATCCTTCCAACTCTATGCATTCAGCCCAAAAACCATTCCCTTCCTTATGTACTCTAAAATGATATTTCACAGAAAACTCCTAAATTATGCCTGATTTAAATCCTTTCTCAATTTATGCTCCAGGCCCTTCTTCAATTCCTTATGGTCAGGGATTGTGACCGTCTTGTTTCCCTTCTTGAGCTTCCAATGGCTTCCTTTGCCGGCCCCAGGAACCAACTCATATCCCCTTTGATAGAAGAGCTTACGCATTTCCTTCCCGCTGATTGGCACTGTACGACCTATGTCCTTCTAAGTTGATTGTACTACATCGGTGTAGTAAAGCTCAACTGAATTATATTTTTCGGTGGCGTCGGTAGACAACTTTTTTAAAGGCACGATCATTAACCACTTGGGAAAATAGTGCAAGAAGAAATTTTAAATCGGAATTTCGTAAGATTTCCACATTTCTTGACACTTGTCTACTGCCTCGGTATTGTTTCAGAGACGATCCCGTGGAAAAAATTGGAGGCTTTGTGCTAGCGTGGTTATTTCTCACATTATGTTTAGTAGGAACAATACAAGGAGAGGATATGAAAGCTGCGCCCTATGGTTCTTGGCAATCGCCCATCACTGCAGATAAAGTCGCCGGGCTCTCGGTCCGTTTTCTCGAGGTCCATATTCAGGGAGAGACTGTCTATTGGCTGGAAAGAAATCCCAATGAAGGGGGGCGCGTTGTTCTCATGTCATGGAATGGCGGCGAGGGCGCTAAAGAGGTGCTCCCTAAAGAGTATAGCGTCAGAACGCGCGCGAACGAGTATGGAGGGGGAGCGCTCCTCATTGCGGGGAATCGGATTTATTTTAGCAACGACAAGGACCAGCAGCTATATTGCTTTGAAAACGGAAAGGTGCGCGAGATCACCGATGAGAAGAATGCCCGCTTTGCCGATGGATGTGTCGATGCTAAGGATGGCTCCCTCTATTATGTGCGCGAAGTGCACGGCAAGAAAGTGGACAACACGATCGTCAAGATCAACCCGGCAACCGGTGAGATCAAGACCGTTGCCTCGGGACACGATTTTTATTCCAACCCGCGGATCAGTCCCGATGGCCGTTTCCTTGCTTATGTGCGCTGGGACCAGCCGAACATGTCCTGGGATGGATGCGAGCTCTATGTCCTCGATCTGAAAAGTTCTAGAGAACGTTTGATCGCAGGGGGAGTGGAAGAATCGATCGCCGATCCTCAGTGGAGACCCGATGGCGGGCTCTACTACGTCTCCGACCGCTCCGGCTTTTGGAACCTCTACAAAGAGGGCGTTGCAGATTCTCTGTACCCGATGAATGCGGAATTTACTCATCCTCAGTGGGTGTTCCGCACCTCTCTGTATGCATTTTCTAAAGAGGGGATTGTGGCGAGCTATGTGAAAAATGGGGTGAGCGGCTGCGTGAGACAGACCAAAGAAGGATGGAAACAGCTTGACTTGCCTTACACGGAGGTCGACGGGCTGGTCGCTTCAGGAGATAGGGTTGCGCTGATCGCCGGGTCGCCGCTGCAGCCGATGTCTCTTGTTGTCTATGATCTGAAGAAACAACAGGACCTTTTTGTGAAGCGCAGCGGTCCTCCGCTTGCGGATGCCTCTTGGATCTCTTTGCCTAAGGCTATTGAATTTCCGACGACGGGCGGAAAGACCGCTCACGCGTTTTACTATCCGCCCTGCAATCCCAAGTTTCAAGGCATGCCGGGAGAAAAACCGCCGGTCCTCGTGATTTCGCACGGCGGCCCGACAGCGGGGGTGTCTCCTTGCTACTCGACAAAAATCTTATATTGGACCTCGCGCGGGTTTGCGGTGGTCGATGTGAACTATGGCGGCAGCACCGGCTATGGCAGGGACTACCGGATGCGGCTGAACGGCCAGTGGGGCATCGTGGATGTGGATGATTGCACGAACGCGCCGCTCTACCTCGCTGAAAAGGGGCTGGCCGACAAAGAGCGCTTTGCGATCGAGGGCGGCAGCGCCGGCGGGTTCACGACGCTGGCCGTGCTCGCCTTCCGAGACGTCTTCAAAGTGGGCGCCGACTATTTTGGCGTCAGCGATTTGGAAGGGCTTGCGGTGCATACGCATAAGTTTGAGGAGCGGTATCTCGATCTTCTGGTTGGCCCCTATCCGCAAGATAAGGCGACTTATGTCGAAAGGTCTCCGCTCTACAGCGTCGATAAGATCAAATGTCCGGTCATCATTTTCCAAGGGGATGAAGATGCTGTCGTGCCTCCGGCGCAGTCGGAGATGATGTACAAGAGTTTAAAAGCGCGGGGCATCCCGACGGCTTACCTGCTCTACAAGGGTGAGCAGCATGGGTTCCGCAAGGCTGAAAATATCCAGCGGTCGCTGGAGGCGCAGCTCTACTTTTTCTCCAAGGTGCTCAAGTTCCCGTTAGGAGAAAAGGTGCCGCCTGTCGAGATTGACAATTTAAAAGCGTTGGAGTCCAAAGGCAGTTAAACGCAAAGACGCAAACATACTTTTACGCATAAGTTTTTCTTGCAGCGTTAACTTGGGGTGATTAGGACAGTTAAACGCAAAGGCGCAAAGCCGCAATGAAGAAACTGGAATTGATTCGGATCCCTTCGCGCCTTTGCGTCTTTGCGTTTTAGCGGTTGTACTCACTTCAACCTGAAAACAAGTAACAAAAAAACTTATGCATAAAAGTATGTTTGCGTCTTTGCGTTGAAAATTCGAAAAAATACACATATGGAAACAATCATGCGCTGGCTTTTCGCTGTTCTCTTTCTTCCTCTCTGGACTTATGCAGAGTTCAGCCCCTCGATCCCCTACAACCCGGAAGGGCCGAACCCGGTCGGCTACCTCAAGATTGAAAAGGACCGCGGGATCGATCAGTCCACCTATTTGTATGTCAAGTTCGCCCTCGAGGAATTCAAGAAGAAAAAAGTCCCCTTCATTGTGCTGCACTTGAATACGCCGGGCGGCGAAGTGTTCGCCTCGATGAAGATCTCAGAGCTGCTGCACAAGATTGATTCTGAGGATCACATTCCGGTGGTCGCTTTCATCGACAACTGGGCGATTTCGGCAGGAGCGATGCTTGCCTACTCGTGCCGCTACATCGGGACGGTAAAAAATGGGAGTATGGGCGCTGCAGAACCGGTGATCGCAGGTGCGGAAGGGAAGATGGAGTCCGCTTCTGAAAAGGTGAACTCAGCGCTTCGGGCAGAATTTGCCAACTTGGCTAGCTACTACGGAAGAAATCCGTGGCTCGCCGAGGCGATGGTGGACAAAGATCTTGTGGTCGTGCGGCGCAAAGGAGAGATCATCAAGCTCGATGGGGAACATCTCATCCGCCCCTCGGATCAGATCCTAAGCAAACCGGGTAAGCTCTTGACGCTGAATGCCCAGCAGCTCATCGACTATGGCGTCGCCGACTTCGCGGTCGCCTCAGCACTGACGCAAGAACCTTTTTTTGCAAACATTCCTCAGCTCAACCTTGTGACCTATGAAAACTGGAAGGTGACGTTCTTCAGCGTGCTGAGCCATCCGCTCATCGCCTCGCTGCTCATGATGGGGCTTTTGCTCGGTATCTACATGGAGGTGCAGCATCCGGTGTTTGGGTTTGCAGCGATCCTCAGCCTCTCGTGCCTCTGCCTCATTGTGCTTTCGGCCTTTGCCGACCACGCCATCCACGTCCTCGAGGTGATCCTGCTCATTGCAGGGTTGCTCCTGCTGCTGATCGAGGTGTTCTTGATCCCCGGATTCGGTGTGACAGGGGTCTTAGGGATTATTCTGATGCTCGTCGGCATCCTCACCCTCATGACGCCGCGCCTGCCCACCATTTCCCTCTCGTGGAATTTTGCGGGCGAACAGATTTTGGAGCGGATGGCCTATTTGGCCGCCGCTGTGATCGCGACTGCTATCCTGATCGCGACCCTGGGGCGCAGAGCAGCCTTGAAAAGCCCCTTTATCCTCAAGGAATCGCAGCCCGAGGTCCTGCCCTCGCTCTTTCCTCCGGTTGGAGCTGCGGGGGAGGCATTTACCCAGCTCCGCCCCTCCGGAAAAGTCCGCATCGACGGGCAACTTTATGACGCGATCTCAGAAAGGGAGTTTATAGAAAAGAGCGCTCCGATTATAATCCTCCGCCAAGAAGGAAATAAAATCGTAGTATGCTCATCGCCGCCGTCCTAGCCCTCGTGGGTTTAGTCCTCGTCTATCTAGAATTTTTTTTGCCGGGAGGCATCCTCGCGGTATTTGGGACCTGCGCGCTCATTGCCGCACTGGCATACTTTGGTTATCAAGGACAAAGTTTTTTTGCGGTGCTGCTGGCCTTTTTTGGATTGTTGGCCCTTGTCGCGATCGTGTGCAAGGTAGCGCTCTGGAGGGTCCGGGCCTCCAAGACGATCCATCTAAAGGACGATCAGTCAGGATATGTCGCCTGCAGTTTTGATCCCGCGCTCATCGGCAGGGAGGGGACTGCCCTCTCTGATCTAAAACCTTCGGGACATATTTCTGTGGATGGGCAGTCTTGGCATGCCCTTTCGGAAACCGGTTACATCGCCAAAGGCGCCTCTGTGATTGTCAGCGGCGGCGCCGGATCGCATCTAAAAGTAAAAGCAAAGGAATAATATGGATTTCACCTCAGCCCTCTACCTCCTCCTCTTCTTGGTGGCGATCATCGCCCTCATTCTGTTTATCATGGTCACCAGGTACATCAGCTTGTGGTTTCAGGCTTTTGTTTCCGGCGCTCCGATCTCCCTTTTCAACATCATCGGGATGAGCATGCGGAAAATCCCGACTCGCGTCATCGTCAACGCCCGGATCAATACTTTTAAAGCCGGCCTGAAGGCTGTCACCGTGGCTGATCTCGAGACCCACTATCTCGCCGGCGGCAATGTCTCCAACGTCGTCCGCGCGATGATCGCGGCCGATAAGGCCAATATTCCCCTCACCTGGCGCCAGGCGACTGCGATCGACCTCGCCGGCAGAGACATCCTCGATGCTGTCCGCACCTCCGTCAACCCTAAAGTGATCGATTGTCCAGACAGTAAGCATGGGGAATACATCACCGGCGTCGCGAAGAACGGCGTCGAAGTGAAGTGCCGCGCCCGCGTGACGGTGCGCACGAATATCTCGCAGCTCGTCGGGGGCGCCACCGAAGAGACCATCGTCGCCCGCGTGGGTGAGGGGATTGTCAATGCGATCGGCGCCGCCGAGACCCATTCCGACGTTCTGGAAGCGCCCCACCGCATCTCCCGCCTCGTGCTGGAAAAAGGGCTCGACGCACAGACCGCTTTTGAGATCTTGTCGATCGACATTGCTGATCTCAGCATCGGAGAAAACATTGGAGCGCGCCTGCGCGCCAACCAGGCCGAGTCGGATAAGATCATCGCCCAGGCCAAAGCGGAAGAGCGGCGCGCGATGGCGGTCGCCATGGTGCAAGAAAACACTGCGAAGGTCACCGAAATGCAAGCCAAGGTGGTCGAGGCCGAAGCCCAGATCCCGATGGCGATGGCGGAGGCGTTCCGCAAAGGCAACCTCGGCATCATGGACTACTACCGGATGCAGAACATCAAGGCTGATACCGACATGAGGGACTCATTGAAAAAAGGGTGACATGTGACTGAAGAACCATCAAAAGAAAAAAAAGAACTGAAGCCAGAACCCTCGAGATTGAAGAAGCTGCTCTTAGAAAAGAACACCTTGGCAGATTTGATGCTCATACAAGAAATTTTAAAACGACCGCATTTGTAGGAGGAACATGAGTTGGGGTGAAGTTACTTTACGAAGGAGAGAACGCGAGATAGAGGTCAACAGAGAGTTTACCTGTCATCCCGAGAGCGGGGACCTATATCGCAGCGAACCTTCTTGGTCCTTAAGAATTAAATTCTGCCTAGTTGCGATCGCCATTCCCTTTTACACGGCGGGACATATCGGGCACCACGTGTATACACATCTTTCCTCATGCGATATGAAGGGCTGCTTATGGAATGTTGTCAGCGACATCATTTATGGGATTTCTGTGTTTTTTGCCGTCTTAAGCGGCATGGCATATCCACTTGTTGGGCGGGAGCTGGAGGGGCTGATAGAAAATCGGTGGCAAGGCGGCGTGTCCAACCACCTTGATTATCGCCGTTTGGCCTTAGTGGAAGCTCAAAGCTTTTATTTGGCCTACTGCTTCCAAAAATGCGGAAACATCAAGGACCCAGGAACTACGGCTGTTTTTCGTCCTGCTCAGTCAGCGAGCTGAGGACCCGCACTTCAAGCTGCGACTCGGCAATCACGACCTCTTCGCCGTTCATCTCGATGAGGTAGAGCATGGTCTTCGGGCTTAAAGGGCGCTTTTCCAGCACTTTTATGCGGTGGGTGCCGCCTTGCACTCCTCTCCCATGGGAAAGGCGCCGGACGAACCAGAGCGTGAAGAAAACAAAGGCCAGGACAAGCCCTAAAGATCCCAAGATCTTTGCCAAGGCCCACTGGTACGATTCGGTGGCGGGAGCAGAGGCTGCCTCTGCCACACCGGGGATATCGGCTCCGAGGAGCATAAATAATAATTGATCCATACTCTTGATTGTCGTGTTTCATGGTGTTAATTTCAAGCATTAGATAAGATGTTACGGATGGAACAGTTAGAAAAAGATAAGCGAAAGCTCATCGAGCTGGCGCTGGCAGCCGGTAGAAAACGACAGAGCAAGCAGACCTGCTTTATCCACCACTGCTATGAAAATCGGGACGCTGAAAAAGAGACCATTCCCCTCTATGAAAACGGCGCCTTCGTCCTCGCCCTTTTTCGGAGCAAGCTTGCAGAAAACGTCCAAGAGGCCAAAACCCTCCTCGGAAAACTCCTCTCCTTTGAAGTGGGCGGCAACTTTCCCGTCTACCTCCACGAATACCCTCACTGCCGAGATCTCTACCTAGGTTCCAAACTTAAAAAAATCTTTTGCTGGATCGCCGCCGAGTTTAGCGCCGTATTAGGTCAGGAGCTCAAAGACTCTTTAGAGGGATGCATCCGCCGCATCAGAGGAGAGGCAAAAGAACTTCAAGAAATCGCTCCCGCATTGTGGAACCCCAAAATCTGCGCCTATGTTGGAATACAAGACCAGGAGCGGGGAGAGCCGGCCGTCACACTCAACGACCTGCTGATGGGCCAGCGCTACGGTGTTTTTTCCCGCCGGGCCCTCGAAGATCATCCGGTCCATTTGAAGGCGGCGCTGATCCCCTATTTTCCGCAAGTGCCGCCGCCCGATTCTCCTCCCTATGCCCTCACGCTGGACAACGGATTTTTACTTCTCTGGGGCGATGCGACACAAACCCATAGTTTGTACTCCCGCGAGATCTTCAAGCAAACCGGTATCGAAACGTACACAGTTCAACTGCCGGCTGAAGTCCCGCCCGAAGATGAAAGCATGGAACTCGCTTTTTTCTTAAACCACCACCTTGACCATCAAATTCTGATCAACGGCAAGAAGGCGACCACCTTTCTGCTTGGGGACAAAGTAGAGATCTTGTCCAAAGGACTGCGCATCGAACTCTGTTTTTCTCTCGAGAAGGGGAAAGGGAAATTTTTCGGCCATCTCTTACGCAGCAACCGGCCACGCCAACTGCACGGGACGCGGTTCGACGCCTACGATTGGAAGATCGCCTTGCGCACTCTAGAGAGGGATAGCGAGTGCCGAGTTGGGGTCAAGCTTGGCATTTTGGCATTGAATGACATGGATCAACTAAATTAGTGTAGGGCTGTCGACGGCGAGGCCCATGGCGTGCAGGCCATTATCGACATAGAGAGTAACGCCAGTGATCGCAGAGGCCTTAGGGGAGAGGAGGAACGCCGCGCTGGCGCCCACTTCTTCCGCTTCCATCTCTTTGACGAGCGGCGCATTAGCCTTAGAATACTCGATCATCTTCCCGATGAACCCGATCGCCTTTGCAGCTCTGCTGCCGAGGGGGCCTGCGGAAATTGTGTTCACGCGGATCTGCCACTTGCGGCCTGCTTCCCACGCGAGGACTCGTGTGTCGCTCTCGAGGGCAGCCTTGGCGGAGCTCATGCCGCCGCCATAGCCGGGGACGGCCCGTTCGGAGGCGATGTAGGTGAGGGAGAGTGCGGCGCTGCCGGGAGGCATGTGGGGGCCGAAGTGGGCAAGGAGGCTCACAAACGAGTAGGCGGAAGAGCTGATCGCCGCGAGGTAGCCGGCGCGGGAGGTCTCAAGAAGAGGTTTTTTTACTTCGGGGCCGTTCGCCAGGCTGTGGACCAAAATGTCGATGTGGCCGAAGTCTCTGACCACTGCGGCAACAACCTCGGAGACGGTATAGCCGGAGGCATCCAGGTACCGCTTGTTTTCACGGATCTCTTGGGGGACGTCTTCGGGCTTGTCGAACATCGCGTCGAGGGGGTAGACCTTGGCGTACTCCATGAGCTTGCCACTCGCGAGCTTGCGCGACTCATCGAACTTGCCCATGGACCAGGACTGGGTGAAGATCTTTAGGATGGGAGTCCATGTACCGATGATGATCTCCGCGCCGGCCTCTGCGAGCGCTTTTGCGATCGCCCAGCCGTAGCCTTGGTCATCTCCGATTCCTGCGATAAAAGCTTTTTTACCTTTCAGATCCATAGTGCAACCCCTTGTTAAAGAGGCTATTCTGGAGCAGATTGGCTTTATTTTCCATCTTTTTATGGGTGATGTAAATACTTGAATTCTTCGAAACCTACCCGATTGACTTAAATGGGTAGGTTTTGTAGAATTAGGAAATGAGACGGTCAAAGTATATTAGGCAACTGGAGCAGTTCATTAACGCCCCTCTGTTTACAGCAGCAGAGGCAGAGAAACAGGGTGTCCCAAGGCATGCACTGGCCTATTTAGTGAACAGAGGCATTTTGGAAAGAATTTATCCAGGAGCTTATCGCTTTTCCCAGTATGAGCCAGAAGTTGAATTTCAGTGGGAAAACTTGGCGTTGGTCGCTGCAAGTATTCCGGGTGGGGTCATTTGTTTAATTTCTGCATTATGCTACTACGAGTTAACAGATCAAATTATGCGAGAGGTTTGGATTGCTGTGCCGCACGAATCTCATCCTCCCAAGCGACCTAACACCAGAATCGTCAGGATGCGCAATGTTAAGCTCGGAAACACTGAAATTGTGCTTGGTGAATATAAAGTCCATATTTTTGATAGAGAGCGTTGCATTGTAGATGCATTTCGCTATCTGAGTAAAGAAATTGCAATAAAATCAATTCAGAGGTATTTTCTTAACACTAAGTATAGGCCAGATCCAAAAAAACTAGGTGCCTATGCAAAGGCATTGCGTGTTAACATAACACCCTACATTTTATCGTATACAACATGACATCAGATTTTGAAAAATCATTCAAAGCAAAACTCCGTGCTATAGCAAAAGAAAAAAATCGTGATCCCGCTGATCTATGGCAAAATCTTACGCTTGAGCGCTTTCTAGTGCGTTTGGCTCATTCAAAATACCGTGAGCATTTTGTCTTGAAGGGCGGTATCCTTCTTTCCAAATATATCGAAATTGGAAGAGAAACGCATGATTTGGATTTTCTAGCACGAAAGCTGAGTAATGAACTTCCCCGGTTAAAAAATATTTTTGAAGAGATTGCAGGCATAGACCTCAAAGATGGATTTTCCTTTCAAGAGGTTAAAATCAGCGAACTTACACATCCTCATATGGGCTATCCAGGAGCTGAAGTGTCGATGATTGCTTATTTTAGGCGAACTAGGTTTAAGGTTGCTATCGATATTGGCTTTGGAGATGTCGTCGATTCTATTGAGTATACGATTCCTCTTACGGCATATTCTAAAGGGGTCCTTTTTGAAAGAAATGTAAAGCTGTCTTGTTATCCAAAGGAGTTTATTTTTGCCGAAAAATTAGAGACCGTAATCTATCGAGGCTCATTCAATAGCCGCATGAAAGACTTTCACGACCTTTATTCGATGATATCTTCTTCACAGCCGCCGTCATTGCATAATCTAGAAGAGGTTGTACGCTTGGTATTTGAGCATCGGGAGACCCCTCTTACCTTACCGATTTCTTATGCTGAGGGTGAAATGGCGCAGGTACAAAATTTTTGGGGTGAGTATTTAAAAAACTTGCGTGCAGAGAATTCTGAAAATCTACCAGTAAGTGTTGCCCAAGTTATAGCGGTAATTAACGAATGGCTCCGATTAAACACAGGGCTAGTTGCCACTAGGAAGTGACCCCGCCAAAAGATTCTATTCCTTAAGACCAAATCATTGAGATAATG
>JABDEH010000032.1 GCA_013287215.1 Chlamydiota bacterium | reverse complement strand
GCTGAGCAAGCAAAAGAAATCCATAGCACCATTGCTTTATTCATCGTTCTCTTCCCCGGTAATCTGTTTTTCGATGTTCTGTTCAATCTCGCTTACGGAGAGCAGGCCTGCGCCAACAGGAAATGCTTTGTTATTCACCGGGTCGACTATGAATAGCGAGGGCGTCGCCTGCACGCTGAATTTTTCACTGAGTCCTTTGTCGATTTCAAAGTCGGTCATGTTTTTAGTCCCCTGACCGTCCAGGGAGACCGATTTGATCTTCCATTGATTCACTGACGCAAAGAGATGGGCGACTTCTGCGGCTTTTTCTGAAAACACCTCTTTGCCTTTAAAAAAGAAGACGAGGAAGTAGCGATGCGAGAGCTTCTCTAAAAGTGCTTTTCGGTTCTGGAGATCTAAATCCCGTTTTGCAAGGATGCCATACGTGGTGGTGGGCTGTGCGAGAAAGTCCCCCAAATGCGGGTGCTCTAAAAGGACCTTACCCCAGGCATCGGCAAAATGGGCGCTTTGATCAATCCATTTTTTTTGTTCTCTGATGTAGCGCTCGACGTTCTCGGGAGTGGGGACGACCAACGCGAGATTGAGCAGCCGTTTCAGCTTCAGCTTTTCGGCTTCGAGGATGGCCTCTGCGGTTTCTGGGGAAATCGCAGGAGCGTCTTGTTTTTCCTTGTCCTCGAAATAATACCAGCCCTCCAGCTTCTGATCATACCAAGAGTCGGAGGCTTGGAGAGTGCTAAGAGTCAGGAGAAGTAAAAGCCATTTTTTATTTAACCCCACGGAAAGCCCTCTCCTTTTCAATGACCTTTTGGGTTCTTGCTTGGAGTTCGTCTTGAGACTTTGCCTCCAAAGACTTCAGGGTGTCTTGAATTTTTCCTGCAAGCTTTGCCTTATCGATGCGGAAGTCGTCGAGAGCCTCGGAGAGGTCGAGAACGGAAAAATCAATTTTCTGGAGCTCTTCTACGGTTAGCCCGCGGCATTTGGGTTTTCCTGCGCTCCCCCAGCTCATGTCTAACTGCCGCCTCCCCTCTTCGTGGATGATGCGCGCGAGTTTTGTGGAAAAGCAGCAAAAAACCTGCTCTGTTTGGGTGCCTAATTTTACGGTATGGCTTCCTATATAATGGCATTTCCCGTCGGTGCGCTGCTCAGCTAAAGACTGCTCTTCTGTATTGCAGTGGGCCATCTTGGCTGTGACTGCCAATCCTTCCATTTTTGTGCAGCAGTCGTAGAAATCGCCGTTCAGAAAGCTGCGGTTGCACTTTTTTTCTTCTCCGGGGAATACACGAGCCTCTGCATCGGTAAAATTTGTCTGGGAAACTTCCAGGCTTTTCTCTAGATCAGAAAATATGGAAAGGGTTGTCACGGCCTTTCCAAAGTCCCCATTTTTATTGTAGGAGGCATCCTCCGATTCATCGAGGTTGCTAAGGGCTGGATCTGCAAAGGCTAGGCTTTTTTCCTCATGGGCGGCTTTCCCTCCTAAGTCGTAAACCTTTTCCCAAAGATCGCACTCCTTAAACTCGTTCTCCTTCAAACATTTTTTTCTCACCAAAATCCCCCCTTGGTTGCGCAGCTGAGCGCATCTGGATTCTGAATAGGGTTCGCAGGAGAAGAACGATTGCCTCTTCCACACGTCGCGGTACACAGATTTTCCATGAATGACCCGGGTATCCGGTCCCTGTACAATCTGAGAATAGAGCAGCTTGCAGGTCGGAGAGCTTTCTAAATGGGCCGCGAGCTGGGGGTTATCCGCCACCCAACGATCGGTTTCTTTTTGAGGCTCGATGACCTTCTCTTCCAGTAGATAGTCGTCGCATGCCTCGCACCCATCGACGTGCTTCCACTTCATAATGACAGTGCTTTTGCCAAAGGTCCTTTTTTCGGCAGAGACCTTATAGGAAGCGACCCTTGGGTCTTCTGAAAATTCCTTATTCTTCTTTTTGATTCTGTCATCTACGGCTCCATTCCAAAACAAATCTTTTTCTTTTTTGTGGCCTTGACAGATCTTGATCTTGCGCTTCACCTCGGGCGCCACGTCTACGATCAGGGTTTGTGCTAGCGCGGTGCGATAGCAACCTTCCTCCTGGCATGTTTCCAACCTCTCTTCTTCGGGGATCGTGCGCGTGCGCACAGCGATTCCCCCAAGATGTGTTTGAGGATCCCCTAGAACTGCCTGGCCTAGAATGAAAACCTCATCTTCTACTTCCACCGATTCTCTCTTCGCCGCCTTTTGCAGAAACCCGCTTAGTTCGGAAGCTACGGAATCTCCCTGTGGGTTCTTGAGTTTGCCCTCCGTCTCTTTGGGATTGAACGTTTTCCCTCGGTCGCTCAAAGGAAGGAGATCTTGCTCTGAAAATCCTAATTGGTCTTCTTTTACAGGCGGTGCAGGTCTTTCTGCCTTGGCAAGGGCCTCCCCTTCTTTTTTTTCTTTTCGTACGAACGTCTCTTTTGCTTGGAGAGCGGTGGCAAGCAAGAAAGATAGAAATAAGGCTTTTATGCAGCTCATGGACCCACTCCACTAGCTGCGGCCGCAGCCTCGATGGCATCCAGGCAACACTGTTTTTTCACCCATAACAGGTAGACGAAATCTTCTCCTCCGTACGGGTAGCTTTTCCCAGATCCCCAAAGTGCATCGCTTTTCCCAAGAGCATGGCAGGGAGCTGAAGTGTTCGCAATGGGATGGGTGAGCTGGGTTTTATATAGGCTCTTTTTAATGCGGGGAAATAGGGTCTTTTCACAAAAGTTGTGATTTTCAAACCCCCACATCATTCCGATGCTGTGTAACTTGGCAAGGAGGCGGTGGACCAGCAAGGAGCTCGCCTGAATTCCCCCAACATGGTGGGGCACGTGGCCGATGAAGGGATAGAGGGAGCCCTCGCAGCCGGCGCACCAGAAGAGTGTGTCATTGGGCTTGTTGAGCGAGGACGTTGTACAGTCTGCAATGCAGGCGGTTTGAGCTAAAGGATTCGCAAAGAGAAATGCCTCCGGGTTCAACACAGCAGACCATTCGTCGTCGTCCCAAAAGGGATCAAATTCGGAAAGATAACAGATGTCGATGCTCCCCTGTTCAGCGCAAGAAAACCCCGGAAGGAGATCGAGCCAAGCTAGGATCGGAAATTTATAATAATGGACATTGTAAAAGCTGGTGCGGCCGGCATCCCCAAGGTGCGCTACTCCCCCTCTCTTTCTGACGTCTGCGGTGCCGATCGAGATCCCTCCTAGGGCTGTGAGCTTATAGGGTGTTCTTGTCACATCGATCAGCGCGGTCGGTTCCCAAAAAGCTAATGGCACCCCTACTTTTGGAGGTGCGCCGGCACATGCACAAAACTTATCCTTATAGCTCGCAAAATCCTTGTGATCTGGGGTTACATTGACACCGGCGACCTGAATTGGAAAAAGGCAGCCCCAGCATACGTCTGTAATGGGATTAATGAAATGCCCCTCCCCCGCAAGCAGGCACGAGGTCCAGGAGAACACTCCTGTTAGGAAGAGATTGAAAAAAAATTTTAAAGAAAAGCTTAGCATTCTGCCATTCCTCCGCGTTCTTTCAGGCGGGCCTTAATTTTTTAAGGATCTTTTCTGCGGATTGATGCGTGGTCCCTTTTTCTATAATGAGTCTTAAGCTATCTTCGATGCGCTGGTTTCCCACCACCTTGTCGAAGCAATTTCCTTCCTCTAAAATGAGTACAGGAACTGCCTGAATGTTATGCTTTTCAAAAGCTTCGGGATCCAAACGGATCGGAGCATCGATCCCCAGGGCTCTAAATTTCTTGACGATATTAGAAAATGCCTCGAAGGAGTTATCTGGAAGACCACGAAGAACAAAAACTCCGCCAATCTGCTTTAAGGTGTCTGAGTATTCCTTCCAAGTCTCTGCGGGAACTGAAAAGGAGATGTAAATAGAGAGGGTTGGATCTGAATCGGAGGAGATAAGCGTTGTGCAAGACTTGCATTTTGGGAAGCCCTGTATGTGGGTGGGTGGGTTAATTGTTGCTTCATGTCTAACGTTAGACATGGCTTCAGCCGTTTCTTTGGCGACCAAAGCCTGATTGATCTCTTCGATAAACTGCTGCACTTCTTTCAACGTCTCTTCGGAGGGCATGGCTGGCATTTCTTCAAAGCTTGGGGGATTGACAGCAACAACCAGAGCGATTGAGGTGCATAGATAGAGCATGGGATGGATCATGGGGCTGCCTCGCTTGCTTTGAGTGGAATCTCTTCAATAAGGAATCTAAACCCCTGCTGGGTCACACGGGCAGGGACTTTTTGAATGTGGAAGCGCGTGGTATAAGTGCCGCCCTGATCAAAATAAACAATCCGTTTTTCCTTGGCTTCCAACTCAATGGGTCCCCCCTTCACGAGAACCCACTTGAAACTTCCCTGCTGCTCGCGGGCCCATTCGACATGGTTCTCTCGCGCACCATCAAAGAAAAGGAGGCCGCTGCGCAGCTGAATTTGCTCTAAGGGATTGTAAGAGGTTCCCGCCTTGCAGATCACATTTCCTATCCCATCTTCGATATTCTCTTCTATGCGCAGAGTCGGGTCGAGATAGAAGGCGCGGTATTCAGTCGCAAGCGTGATGCCAGGAATGGGAGCTGGGTGTTTGGCCTTTTCCCTGATCATCGCTCGGATCGCTTCTCTCTTCTTCGCAAATGCACCCTCTAAAAGGTTTTTTCGTAAAACGGCGATCAGACTTTCCTCTTTGACTGGAAAAACCTCGGCGACCACCCCGAAGTCTTTGGCTACCGCTGGGAGGATAAAAAGGGTGAATACTAGGGATAACAGCCCAGGGTGTCTCATAGGGACTTGCCTTGTTTGTTAGTGCTTGTAAGAATCAAAACGGCCTCTTTGACAGGACGGCCACTCTCGATCAGATGTTTAAATTGCGCTTTGTGCTCTATCATCCACTCCACGGCTTCCTCTGTTTTGATATTAAGTTTTTCTAGTTCTGCGATCGCCTGGAAATCTTGAGCGGTTGTCGAGTAAAGCATCGAGGAAAACGGATCTAATCTCAGCTGACAGAGGGCGCAAAATCCGTCTCCTTTGTTGTAGATGAACAGTTCAGAATATTTACCCGCGACCATCCGCAGGGAACCAATCGCTGCTTCTTTAAAGTCATCCATCGGGATCATCTGCTCTTTCTTCAGGATGTTGATCGACTCATTGTCACTGCCGAGCATCACAAGCCAGTTGGAGTTTTGGAAGGCCGCTTTGGCTCCATAAGACCTCTCGAAGTCTTTGAGTCCCTGTGTCCCAATAATGAGGGCACCATTGTATTTTCTGAGCCGGCGCGCAAGACTTTCGATGAATCCTTCCATTTGAGGGCTTTTGAGCAAGTCCCATGCTTCGTCGATGCAGATCAAGCTTCGCCTTTCTCGATTGCCCATGAGGATCTGGTTGGAAATGGTCAGGGAAAACACTTGCAAGATCACAGCCTGCAAATCGGGCATTGTTTTGAGCTCTTCAGTTTCAATGAGGACGAGATCTTTAGTAAAGTCGATGGGCTTTGTCCCATAGAAGTATTTGGCATAGATGCCCTGCTTCCCAAATTTTTTCAGCCCCTCTTTTAAGCTCTCTGCGGAGCCGATCATGAGCTCGGAGCGGAACGTGGTCCGCTCGATATATCCAATGACATCATCGACGGTGGCTGCCTTGCCTTTGTCTCCCCAAGCCTGCTTGACGGCGCTGCTGACGATATCGGAACGCTCTTTGTCGATCTTATGGGAAGGCATGGCCATGGTGGCAACGACGGAGGAGATCATTTCTAGAGCCACATTGATGGCATCGATATCCCCGTCTGTTTTGATCAAGTTGAAAGGATTGAGATTGAAGTTGCTCTTCTCAGAAAAAATCAGATATTGCCCATCGAGAAGATGGCAGAGCTTTTCGAAGCTTCTGCCCAGGTCCAAGATGAACACCCTCCCCCCTTGTCCGAGCTGGGTCATCATCATTTCCTGCATGAATACAGACTTGCCCGACCCGGAAGGACCCACGACGATGGTGTTTAAATTCCCCTGACCGGCAAAGGGATCCCATGTGCAGATCTGCCCCTTGCGCCCCATGAGTGGCATGCCATGGAGCGAATTTCCCCACCACTCCCCGACTAAAGGAATGAGGCTCCCTGTTTCATGGGTGAGCGTGGTGCGCATGGCGCGCGTTTTTCTGAGCCCTTTGATGTAGGGAGCGTCTTCGCCCCAGGCCATAGGGAGAGAAGAGATGAAGTCGGGAAGGTGCACGAAATGATTCTCTTTGAGTTTGAACCCATATTTCTGGAAAAGGGCGATCAGGGTAGATTCTGACCTGAGATGCTGGGATTTGCTTGCCCATAGGCCGCAGGAAAGCCGGGTTTCTACGAATTTTTCTCCCTCTAGAAGTCCTTTTCTGATGAAGAGGTGCTCTTCCCTTTCTCTGGGCATATCGGGAAACATGCGCACCAAAGAAGGGAATTTCGCTTGGTGGTCTAGGACTTTTGCTTTCGCAAAAAGTTTTGATTCGATCCGCTGCTGATGGGGAAAATGGATCCCATAATGGATGTAAAAGGGAGAAGGAATCCGGTACGAGCTATTAAAAAAGTCGCCGATGAGCTCTCCCATATAGGCAAGATTCCATTGGTCGGGAAAATCGATCGCCTCATAGGTTTTGAATAGGGCGCTGGTATCATGTCCATGGAAGAGAAGACCGTCCTTTCTAACTTCAACGGAACTCCCCGGCAAGCAGATCTGTTTGGATAGCCAGGTGTTTTTATTCCACGCAGCGCGGGCTTCTGTATAGGTATTGAGGTTAAAATTCACAATCCCGGAAAGGAGCTCGATCAGTTTTAACGGCTCAACTTCGAAGGCTTTGTTGTGCCGGGAAAAGGCTTCGAGGGTTTTTTTCTTCTTTTTTTGCATGTTCTCAATGAAAAATGGGAGGTTCTTTTCTAAGGGTTTTGGCTCGCTATAGGAAAGGAAGAATCTGAAGATGCGTGGTGGAACGTCCCCGCTGAGGGATTCCTGCTTAAAAAACGCCTGCTTTTTATCTGCGACCTTTCCAAAGATGCCCCCCTGCTTCCAGCGAGGCTTGGACCACCCATTTAAAAAGGGATCGATACGGTGGTCAGCAAATAGAAAACACTGGATGGAGGCCTGCTCTTCTCCGATTTCTTTGATGAGGGCGCTGAGCTCCTGCTGAATCCCCCCTGCCCCAATGAAAGGTAGCACTTCGATCACGAATCCAAAGCTGCTCTTGTTCTCATAAAGTTTTTTTTCAGAATCATACATGCGATAAGGAAGCAGATCGCAAAAATAGTCTGGGTCGAGAAAGTCGGAGTGGGGCACTCGATCCTGAGTGAGATCGTCCAGCTCGGTTTTTTCTCCGAAAAATTCTGCAACCTTTTGGCCTAAATGGCTCAGCAGGGTCATGATTCTTTTCCATCTTTGGTTTTAGAGAGGACCCACTCGCCGCTCGGGGTTTTGACAAGGAAGAGTTTTGCGGCTTTGGGCTCTGCATCCTTGGCCTCTTCTTGTTCTTTTTTCTGCTGCTTGAGGAGCAGTGCGGTTCCTTTATCTTTCACAAAGAGGTCTTCCCCGTTCTCCTTCTCTATAATGAGGTCTAAAATCTCTCCGACAGGCGCGCAGCCCACGCCTTTGCCCGGCGGGCAGTCAAAATTAGAACTGTAGATCCCGCAGGAGGCTAGAAATAGGCATGCGATATAAGCTGGGAAGGATTTCATGATTTGGCTCCTTGTGCTTCGAACTGTTTGACGAGGAATTGACGGGTGGGATATTCGTCGTGGATTTTTCCATTGATCTCTACGGTCGGGATGGTAGTTATTACACCCTTTTGCTTCAGGAACGCCAGAGCTCGCTTGAAGGCGTCTGTGGTCTCGATAAATTCCATTTTATCCAGCTGAGGGAGCGGTTGTTTAAGGGATTCCATGGCTGTTTGGATGATGAAGCATCCTAGATGGAAGGTTTTATCCTTCAAATGGGTAAACAGGGTTTCAAAGAGGAGCCGTTTTTGTGGAGAAGAGAGTTTTTCAAGCCCCACCATGAATTGGAGCGTTAGCAGATCGGCTGGATCTGGGTGGAAGACCCAATACACTTTCTGGGTGTCAATATAGTTTTGCCGGATCGAGGAAAAATCCTCTTTTAAAAACTTCACGCATTTTGAGCAGCTGAAAGAAAAATACTCCACAACATGGATGGGCGCGTGGGGATTTCCATAGCAAATTTGGTATTCTTGGGGCAATTTCTCAAAGGAGACGAGCAGCCCGCAATGGAAAACAAAGATGAGATAGATCGCCCTCCACTTATCCATTTTGCTTCCCCTTGGCTTGCCGCTCTTTTTCGAGCCTCTTTTTAAGATCTGTCTCCCCTACCTTCACGGTCTTAGTGAAAATGACATCCACCACGCGCCCGGCAGCAATTTGAATGGCCGGCTGGAGCTGTTCAGCCCGTTTGATGTAGTAGTCGGAGAGTTTACCCAGGGCCGTGGTCCCCCCTTGAAAAGCGCCGTTCCTATACATATCGATGTTCAAAATGCTCTTCTCGGGGCCGACTTCGGAGAGTTTTTCAATGGTCTGGTTGTTGAGGGTCGCTTCTAGGGTCTGCCCGACTCCCTGGAAAAAGGCCGCAAATGCCACGCGGGTGATGATTTGGCCGGAGCGGTCAACCACAACCCCTCGCAAGCCCTCTCGTCCATCTTCCCCGGAGACGTAGGCGCTGATCTCTGTCTCGACAAAGGAGCCGTTCTTTTCTACGAGGGTCATCCGTTCGGCGCGGATATACACACGCTCATTGGTAATATCGCCGATGGCGTTGCCAATGATGACGCTCCCCTTCAGCGGAACTTTTACATTGCGGGGAAGCTTTCCGTTATCCAATGGGCGCAGGAGCACCATATTGGGTCCGGTGGGTTTTTGTACGGCGACGCTGCAATCGGCGCCCGAAACAAGCACAGCTTTAACAACGACCCCCGCAGGAATCTCAAACAGCACATTGCGGTCCCCTTTCTTGACCTCGGGCTCCCAGGTAGTGAGCTGAGACTCTTTGGACTGGAGACCACTAACCGCTTCATCTAATTCCGCAGACGCCGGCGCTGCGACTTTACGGCTGAAACTCTCTTCGAGCACTTGAACTTTTTCTCTGAGGATTTGAGCTTCTTGCTCGACTTGTTGTTTTTCCCTTTCGATGACCGATTTTTCCTCTTTGATATCGATGAGGGAGGTTTCTAGAGAGAGAACCCGTTCGTTCAGCACATCGCTCACGGTTTCTAGAGAGGCCAGGCGAACGTCTTCAGGGTTGACTTCATTAGAAACTACATCGAATTGGGGTTTCGACACACTCTGGGGCCTGGGTTTATCCTCCCCGTTAAAAAAGTAGACAAGCCCCCCTATAGTGACAACCGCCCCTATAAAGACGGATACGTACAATCTTTTTTGCTTAGTCCCGATTTTTTCCGATGTCTTTTGCGCTTCCATGCTTACTTATCCTTTGAGGCCGCGATGATGCAGATGGCCTGTTCTTTACTGCTGAGTTCATGCGTGTTTAAAAACACCCAATGATGGTGGGGCGCCTTAATCGAGTCAGACGTGATCACGATGGGCTGCTTTCCCTCGTTTTGGATTTTATAAACGACGATGGTCTCAAAGGGACCCTCAAAGACTTTAACCGTGCTCGCTTGAAGGGGCTTGGGGAGTTGGAGGCTGTCTTCTTCACGTCGCTCCCGATGTCCATACCCAAGGGGGATTTTTCCCTCTAAAATCTTGTTGAGCAGTTCTACGCTGACTGCGTGGAAGTTAATCATGTTGACGAGGCCCTCATCCTCACTGGACTCCTCTTCTTTGAGGAGGAGGTGTTCGGACGGGCCGTCGCTGGAAGAGATCAACAAATCTTGAACGGCTCCAGAATTGGTCACTAAGGTGAGGGTATGGGGTTTATCGCCGAGATCCCGCAGGAGGTTAATGAAGGCATTCCCAGTGATGTTATCCAAGGTTACAGAGAAAACGGAGCTGTCTCCGAACACTTTCTCTACGGACCCCCCTTGGATAGAGATGCGATTGTGAGAGACTGTAGAGAACGTCACAGGAACTGCTGCTTTTTCATCGACTTTCTTTTCGACAACGGCGTGGAGGGAACCTGCGGCGAACAAATAGGCTCCTAGGTAATATTTCAAGGACATTTCACACTCCTTCTTTTTTCAAAGAGGTCAGCAAGAGCCGCCCCCCTTGGCATTGAAAAACTAAAATGTATTTCTTGCGCTCTCTTTGAGCACAGCAAGGCATCTCCCCGCTTTTCCCAATCAAAACGAGGAACTCCCCTTCTGTGATGTAGCTATTTGTAGAGAGATCTGCATAACTTCTTTCGGTACGGAAAAAATAGGACTGGTTGTTTTTTATAATGCTAGCCCTTTCTGCCTGAAGCTGCTTCTTAATTTCGTGGTAAAACATGGGATGGACATGCTCTAAGATGACCTGGTTCTTCTTGTCTACATCGGAGGGGCTCCTATTGAGAAGGATATCCGCTAAGAAAAACCCCATCTTATCCATATACCCTTCTGAGACCCTGCTATCCTCGATCCACAGAGAGGGCCCTGACGTGGGGACAATGACCACTCTTTCCTTTTTGAAGAAAAGGAGCAAAGCAAGAAGGACGACAGCGACGGATAGCACGGCTGAAAAAAACAAGAATATACTCCGCTGAACGAGGAGCTTTTGCGCTGTAGCTTTCAGGAACGCGGAATCCATAATTACTTACTCCAGAACCGCTGATTAGAGGGTTGAAATCCAACCCTGAAAATGCGGTTAAAGCGTTTTGTGGGAAGCGACCAGTATAGGTAGCGCACCATATAAAACTTAGGGACACCTTTGATTGCCTTCTTCCCTAGGTAAACAATCCCGAGGCCGATCGCGGGCATTACAAACAAGCTATCGAACAACGATCCGATAAAGAACGGGAGGCCATAAATCACCAAATCGTTGATCGAAAGAGAGAGGACTCGGATCGGGTTGTCTAAATGTCTCAAAAGTGGGCAGCTGGAGTTTTTCATGATCCAAGTGATCCAAGAAGGTCTATTATTTTAGGAAGGAAATTCGCCGCGAGTCCAAGCCCACCCCAGATCAAAAGCGGAACAAACGAACCTGAAGAATAAGCTTGGAACATTCCCATACCCGCTGCAAAAGCCAGTAATGTTTTTTTCACCCAAGGCTGGAAGATTTGCGCAACAACCCCAGTCGCTACGTTATCCAAAGAACTTATTGCAGATGCTGTATCGCAAAAAGCTTGGCTTTGAACTAGGACAAGAGCTACGAGCAGCATGATAAAAATGCCGTTGTTTTCTAGTATTGTCTTCATCGTATCCACAGTGCGTGTCCAACGTTGGACAGGTGCTAGGAACAGTTGCCTCATGTTTCGTACTTTCATAAACTTACCTCTTCTGTTTTTCTGTGCTTACGTTATTGAACAGGTGGTTTGCAGGTCAAAACCCACCTGGGCTTAGCATTTTTGTAACATATATGCTTTGTAACATATATGCTAAGTAATATTCCCAGTTCCCATTTTTTGCAACAGTTCTTCGCTCTGCATGTTGTTTGCTTGGCGATTTCCTCTATAGAATTCGGGTGTTTAGTATTTTTATTTTCACAAAAAATAGCGAAAAGGTTGGCGATCGTGTCCAACGTTGGACACCCTCGGACATGGATCGCATTAAAACAGTCCCACATTGTACGCGATCTCGAATGCTGTTTTGAAACTGTATGCAAGTTCCTATGTTGTTCTATGAGATCTGCATCGCATTTGCGACAACGGTTGACTTTGAGATAAATTTTGTTTATAACCAGGGTTTTATACAACGGGGTTTAACATGCACACCATTACTTTCTGTTCCTTCAAAGGGGGAACATCCAAAACATCTTCAGCTCTCAACCTGGGCTCTTGCCTTGCTAAGCTGCACAAGAAAAAAGTCTTGCTGGTCGATTTTGATCCTCAGGCCGACCTATCTATAGGCTTGGGAGTAGGGCCTGATTCAGAGACCACGATAGTTGATGTTCTTCAAGACGAAAAGACGATTAATGAGGTGATTGTAAACACCTGTATTCCTGGGCTGTTTTTGATTCCTGCAAATGCTTATTTGGAGGGGATTGAGAGGACGCTTCCTTTGGCAGGCAACCCGTATTCTATGGAAAAGCTAAGGAACGTCTTAAAAGTCGTGGAAGGGGAGTATGATTTTTGTTTCATTGACCCTCCTCCACATTTAGGGTGGTTGACCCAGTCTGCGTTTTTCGCTTCCCAATACAACTTGGTGTGCGCGATTCCAGAGATATTCAGTGTTCTTGCTCTCCGCAGGTTGAAAGATTTTCAGAACTCTATTAGGAAACATCACATGAACGATGTGCTCGGTGTTCTGCTTTCATGTTGGGATGATAGGGGAGCGGTCAATCAAACCTTTTTGGACGAGATCGATTCCTCTTTTCCCGGAAAGACCTTAGAATCAAAAATTCGCAGGGATATCGCTGTTTCACGCGCTGCAATGCAAGGAAAGCCTGTGATAGACACGGATCCAAATTCTAGAGCAGCGTTAGACTATCAGTCCTTAACATCGGAACTGCTAGGTAGATTCGGGCTGTCTGCTCCCTCTGCTCCAGACAAAAAATTTAAAAAACAAAAAATCGCTACGGAGATTTAAAACATGGCAAAATCAAAAATGACTATTCTCTCTTATCAAAACCAAAAGAAGGCTGAAGGGGAGTTTCCTGTGCCCCCAGCTGTGCTTCCTTTGCAATCTCTTGTCGAAATAGGACCTTTGGATCCAAAAATCGGTGAAGAAATTGACAAGTTAGTGTTCGAATTAGCCAATCGCAATGGTATCGATGAAAAGCAGCTCAATCAGGACGCATTACAGCTAAAGGCGATTACAGCTCAGGTAAAAAATATCGAAACGCAAGCGGTTTTTTTGCACGGGGAAAGAATCTTTAGAGCCCGGGAAATTTTAAGAAAATATGGGGATGAAACCAGCACGTTTACTTCATGGGTAAAAATTGCTTATAGCCATCGCTCATCGGCATACAATCATCTCGCATTTTACATGTTTCACAATGCCTTATCTACACCGGATTTACAGGCTAAGCTCAAAGAAATGCCACAGAAAGCCGTCTATAAACTGGCTTCGCGGGGAGGGGGGATTGAGCAAAAGGTGGAGATTCTTGAAAAGTGCTATGGAATGAAAGCTCCTGAAATCATTGCAATGATTGATGAAAAGCTGCCAATCAAGATTAAACGTGAATCCAAAAAAGATATTAATGTCTCTGTGATCGTCTCCATCGCGGTCAGTCTTAAAAAGATTAATTCGCGTAAACATATTCTTTCAGAAAGTAATCGAGAAATGCTGGCTTCCTTCAGAGGCATGATCGATGAAATTTTAAATACGCAAGAAGTCGTTAAGTAGATTCCTCCTCCTGCTACAGCTATCCAGATTTTTCAAAAAATTTGGATGGCTGTAAAATTATTCCGTTAGATTGCACAAAAACCATCTTAGGTTATACTCCCAAGCAAGAAACAAACACTTTTGTTTCAAATTAATTCTAAATGGGAGATTTTGATATGAGTTGCGTTTGCGAATTGATTAAGGGTGGCTTGTGGTGCCTTGCCTATAAACTCTTGTGTGTTAACCCCGCATCCCCTTTACGTGTTCAAGCAACAGCTGTTCAGGCAGCCGCGATAAGCGAGCTTCAGGTAACAAATGCAGCGGTAGTGAATGTGGTTGCAAACAATCGTTTGCTTGAAGCTCAAGTAAACACAATGAATGCTAATACAAATACCTTGGCAGCAGGTTCCGCAAATTTAGCGAGAGCACAGGAGGGTTCCCAAGCACGGATTGGGGAACTGACAGTTCAAGTGCATGATCTCACGCCGCAGCTAGCAGAAGTGGGCAGGGCAAACGCAGAGCTTGCGCAGCGTGTCGCGACATTGCCAGCCCCCGTCCAAGATCTAACTGCTGCGGTCCGAAGTACCGAACAGAGTGAGGCTCGACTCGCGACTGCTGCCGAGAATCTAACCAACCAGCTCCCCACAAGAGAGCAAGCCAATGTTCGCCTTGAAACTGCTGTGGCAAATTATACAGATCGACTTGCCGAAGAGGAGGCTGCTCAGGCAAGACTCGAAAACACTTTGAGGCGATTCCAAGAAGCAGAGACTGCGCTATCATCAATTGTGGAACCCAGCGATCCAAACTCGACCAGATAAAAATATTACGGAGGAATTATGACGACCATTCAATCACAACTTTCATCCTGTTTTCCAAATTGCTTATCCCTTTCTTGCATCATTGACCCTTCCCTCGATGCAGCAGGTAGATGGGCGGCAAGAATCTATAGTTCTGAACTGGGAAATCTGATTTATATAGCCACCGCAATTGCATCTTTTGTAGCGGGAATTTTTGCAGCTTATTCATCTGGGATGTGGGAATCGATTCCTTTTTTTGCTTGCTCCGGGTTAGCCATACTTTGTAAGCATCTTCTCTCAGAGAATGAATTGAATGAAGCTCGCCTTGTGGAAGTAAGAACAACTTCTGAAGATAGCATTCGCAGTTGCCAAGAGCTGCGAGGCGCGCTAGAATTAAATCGAGAACGTCATGAAGCTCTGATTTTGGCTCTTCAAAATAGCGAACGAGTAGTTAATGAGCTGAGGCAGGGGGTGGCTGTAGCCACCGAGCGCAGCGAAACACTGGAACGACAGGTTACAGAGCTCAATCGACAAATCCGAGATCTTCTTGCCCAAAGGTCTGCCTTATTAGAGGAAACGAGAACCCTTGGCCAACAATTAGGCCAGGAACGGGAAAGGGTGGAGAATTTGAATGCTAGATTGGGAGCGCGATGCGCGGAAGCAGAAAGAGTCGCAAATCTTCTTGAAAACCACCATGGCCTGAATGAAAATGGACAGGAAATTTTCGACAACAATAACGCTACCTTGGAACGTCTGATTGCAAGAAAAGAGGCGGCGAATACGGAACTTACGCGAATAGAGCGCCGCATTAATGAAAAGACAGCGCGCCTAGAAAATCTTCTGTTGCAAGCAGCTAACGCAGGAATTGTGGACAGGGTAGGGCATGGGGCATAATCTTAGGTCTCAAAAGGTGGCCGATTCCTTCAGGGAAGCCACTAGGCACATGTGATATAACAGAAAAAATTAATCCGTTTGAGATTCGTCATCTGTTGCGGTAGTCGTTGCATCCTCTCTCTCCGCGCCTTCCACATTTGCATACCATTGTCCAATACACTCCTCGGCCTCTTCCCTTGTCATTCCTGTAGATAATTCTTCCCATATAAACCCATCTAAATACTTTTTCACTTCATGAGGATATATAAAATCATCCGCAGCACTCATACCCAAGGGAACAACATAGGTATAGAATTCTCTCATATCGGAATTCAAATCAATGGACACTGCAACAGGGTTATCAAAATAATAAAAACGTAACAATCCCTGCACAGGACGAGGCCCCACATTTTTGATTTGTACGATGAGGTACAGATTGCTTTCTACTAACCCATAAAAATTCAATGGTTCCTGCCGGGGAGGGGAGTTTGAAAAAAAATGACTTAGCTGCAATTCGGATAAGATGCAGGTTCGGATTGGTACATGTTGTGAATATTCAGCATCTTCTTTAAACGGAATTGCTGCAACAAAACCACTACAGCCTTCTCGAAAATCTATAGTTCCAGCCTGCCCATTAGATTGGATTGTCAGCATAACAGCGCCACCAGAGTTAGAAGTGGGGGATTCTTGTTGCGAAATGATAGCAACGGACGACCTGAGGCAATCGTTTGCGGCAATTGTTATTGTTCTAGAAAGTGACTCGTTTTGCATGAGCCCGTTTAAGTAAAGCTGTTCGAGAATGGTCTTACCATCTTCATGG
>JABDEH010000031.1 GCA_013287215.1 Chlamydiota bacterium | reverse complement strand
CGGTGCGCTCGCTGCAATCCTGCCCCTTCAGGGGCGGGCTTAAGCGGGCTGTCTTATGGCAAGAATCCTTAAACCGTCACACAACTTGAGTGGGGGGAGTACACCTTCCATTTTATCGCCGGCCGTGTTAGCCTGTCCCAAATCAAATCTTCGGGGAGCCTCGATCATGTTTTTTAGGATAGCTTTTTTCATTCTATGTCTCTCGGCCCGTTTTGCTATGGGGGATCAAAACTTTACGCATGGCGAGGCGCCTGCTTGGGTCAAACCGTGCGATTTTCCCGTGGATGAGGGGTCTCTAAAGCCGTCGCAGGTCAACGTGCAGTGCTTGCTCTTTGATGTGCAGCGCAATTGGGAGGAAAAGACGAAGTATGCCCACTACGCCTATCGGGTGCTGTCGCAATGGGGCGCTGAGGATATTTCTAAGCTGGAGATTGTCTTTGCTCCCTCGTATGAGAAGGTGGTGGTGCATGGGGTCAGGGTGCTCCGGGATGGGCAATGGGAGGACCGTTTGGGAAGTGCGCGGGTCAAGGTGTTGCAAAAAGAACAGGGGCTGGAGCAGGGGCTGTATAACGGCGACTTGACGCTGGTCTATTTTTTGGATGATGTCCGCGAAGGGGATATCGTGGAGTACGCGTTCTCAAGGATTGGAGAGCCTCCTCTTTCGGCATCTAAATTGGTGGGGCTGTTCTATCTGCAGTTTCAGGATGCTGTGGAAAAGATCCACTATCGGCTGCTCGGTCATAGAGACCTTCCCTTGCAGATTAAGTCGTTCAACACAACGATCGAGCCGCGGGTTGCCGATGTGAACGAATCTCTGCGCGAGTGGGTGTGGGAAGTTGCCGAGGCGCATCCGGCGAGTGTGGAGGAAAATGAACCGGATTGGTATGACGCGAATGCACACGTCGAGGTGAGCTTATTTGATAACTGGGGGGAGGTGGCCAAAGAGACCTATCCATTTTACACGCTGCCTGCGGATTTCGCGGCCTCGGTTCCTGAGGCGATGCGGGAGTTGATTGAGGAGTGGAAGGGCTCTGCGAAGACTCAGTCTGAGCTTGCTTTGAAGGCGGTGAGGTTTGTGCAGGATGAGGTGAGGTATTTGGCGCTTGCGGAGGGAATCATGGGATGGAAGCCTGCCCACCCGGTTGCGACGTTCGAGCGGAGGTTCGGGGATTGCAAAGATAAGAGCTTCTTGCTTCACGCTCTTTTGGGGTTGATGGAGATTCGGTCAACGCCTGTGCTCGTACATGCCTCGGTAGGAAAAGGGGTCCCGGAGCGGCTGCCGACTCCCTACTTTGCCAACCATGTGGTCCTGCAAATTGAGGTGGGCGGGATGGTCTATTGGGTGGACCCGACGCTAAGTCTGCAAGGGGGCTCTTTGGAGTCGAACCATTTTCCCAACTACGAGTGGGGGCTGCTCATCTCGGAGCAGACGGAAGATCTGGTCGACCTTCCTCGGGAGGTGCGTAAAAATCCTACTGAGATCGAGAGCTGTTATGTCCTCAAATCGGAGGACGCTGTGTCGGTGAAAATCCAGATGACGTGGTGCGGCTCTCGGGCGGATTATATCCGGCGGGCGCTGAAAGTGCAGGGACGGAAAAAATTTGCCCATGAGCATCTCACAAGAATTCAGAAGGTGTATGGCTGGGTTGAGATGGAGGACCCGGCGGAGGTTGTGGACGATCGGGAAAACAATGTCCTCCGCTTTACGGCCTTCTATAAGGTTGAGGCGGAGAGCGCAGCGAGCGGAAAGTTTGTGCCGGTCCACTCTTATATCTTAAACGACTATCTCACGGAGGGTGTCAATCCGGCCCGTTCTTCTCTTTATGAGATCCCTTATCCTCTATGGGTACGGGAGCGGATCCATATCGAAAATCCTTTTATCCATGCCGAGGCGGGGGAGAAGGAGTATGTGCAAAAGAACGAGTCGCTCTCCTATACGCTAAAGAGCCGGACCGCGGGGATAAGCGAGGACTATGAGATCGAGCTGATCCATATGCAGGACCATATTCCGCCGCGGGTTTTTCGAGAGTACTGGAACATGGTCAAAGATATTTACCGCAATGGCCCCGCAGAGATCCATATTGGCCAATAGTTCAGATGAAAAACATGATTTGGGGCTAAAAGGGATAAACGCAAAGTTGCAAATTTGTTTAGGCTTTTCGGACACCTTCGACGAAGGAGAAGGTGTCTGAACTGCTAGAGCTTCTCTTTGAGGTTGTCGATGTCGGTATTGAGCTTCTGGAGCCCTTCGGGTGTCTGCTTGGACATGTAGTTTTCGTAGTCTTTGACGAGGGTTTTTTCTTGGCCCTGCGCGCTTTTGCTCAGACAGAGCTTCGCGGTCTCGTTCATGATCTGCAGGGTCCGCTCCATCACATCTTTGTACATCGCTTGCTGCTTGGGGATCTGGGAAGATTGATAGCCGTCCAAGCTTTTTTGAAATAGGTCGACGCTCTTGGAAAAATCTTGCTTGTACTCGGCTCTTGGGTCTTCTGGAGTGGGCCCCACACCGCCGATCGAATCATCCATAAGTTTTCTCCTCTTTATCTTCCATATAATCGGTAGGAGAGTTTTTGGCTTGTAAATTTTTATTCGATCCTTTACAAATGTGCTTTTAAACAAAATGAAGGTGTTCTATGGACTTAAAATCTTGTCGTTCGGCGTTGCTTTGTGGGGCATTTCTATGGGGCTGTACGCTGGCGCGCGCTGAAGATGAAGCCATTGAACCGGTGAAAGAGCCGATTACGCCGCAGCTGGTGGCCAAACAGCTCCGGACTGCGGAGCAGGAATTTGCTGATGCTAAGAAGATGTTCAACCCGTGGTACACAGGTCCGATCATCACGCCCTCTGCCAATGTGCTGCCTCCGGGGGATGTGAACATCCAGCTCTACTATTATTTGATCGACAACTTTGCGACCTACAATGAACATGGGAAGGCAGAGAAAATTCCTCATCTGATTCAGAACAATCCCCAGGCCTTTATTCTTGTCGGGATCACGAAATGGCTGGATGCCTACGCGGTTCCTCAGTATCTGCATAATAATCAGGCGGGGGAGACTGCGGGGCACTTTGGCGATTTGCCGGTGGGCTTGGGGTTTCAGATCTGGAAGGAAAAACCTTATCGGCCTGCGCTGTTGTTCGGTGTTCAAGAACTGCTTCCTACGGGAAAATATCAGAAGCTGGATCCGAAAAAAGGGACGGTGGATGCGACGGGCGGCGGCTCTTATCAGACAAAGGTGAGCTTGAACATGTCGAAGGTGGTCTGGTGGCTCACGAAGCACCCGATGAGTTTTCGTTGGTCGCTCAACTATCAGATCCCGGCGATTGCACACGTGAGGGGATTTAACGCCTATGGCGGGGGGCATGGAACGGCAGGCAAGGTGAAGCCCGGAAAGAATTTCACTGCGGATATTGGTTATGAATATAGCTTCACACGGCGCTGGGTCGCCGCTTTAGATGTCGTCTATAGTTACTCTGCGAAGACGACGTTTAGCGGAACTCCCGGCGTGACCGCGGCAGGGACGCCTGCGGCAGTGGGCGGCCCCCACAATGTACAGGTGAGCTTAGCTCCGGCTTTGGAGTACAACCTGAACGGCAACTTAGGGTTCATCGCGGGCTGCTGGTTTTCTGTGTGGGGAGAAAATTCCTTGGACTTCGTCTCCGGAGTCGCGAGCGTAACGTACACATTCTAGAGGCTATTCGCCGGGGCGCATGATGGGGAAGTAGAGGACGTCGCGGATGGAGACGGCGCCGGAAAAGAGCATCACGAGGCGGTCGATGCCAAAGCCGATGCCGCCGGCGGGAGGCAGTCCCTGGCAGATGGCTTCGATGAACTCTTCGTCGAGGGGATTGGCCTCTTCGTCGCCGGCGAGCTTTTTCTCTGCTTGGCCCACGAGGAGTTTGCGCTGGAGTTCGGGGTCGTTGAGCTCGGTGTAGGCGTTGCAGAACTCTCCGCCGAGGATGAAGGTTTCAAAGCGCTCGACAAGTCCCTCGTGAGCGAGTTTGGGATTGCGGTGGAGCTTGCAGAGGGGAGTTGTCTCGATGGGGTGGTCGATGATGTGGTGGGGCTGGATGAGGTGCTTTTCTGCATAGGTTTCAAAGAGGAGCGCAATGAGGGCGCCGCGGGGGGCTTTAGCAAGCTCTTTGGGGTCGTGGTCGGTGAGTCTTGCGCGCATTTGCTCGGGAGATAAGGTGTCGACGTCGATGCCGCCGTAAACTTTAATGCTCTCTTTCATCGACATCCGCTTCCAGGGGGCTTTGAGATCGATGGTGTGGCCTTGGACGGCGAGGGTGGTGGTGCCGAAGAGTTCGAGGGCAATGCCTTCGAAGAGATTTTCGGCGAGGACCATCATGTCGTTGTAGTCGAGGAAGGCGCCGTAGATTTCGAGTTCGGTGAACTCGGGGTTGTGGGTCCGGTCGATCCCTTCATTGCGGAACACTTTGCCGATCTCGAAGACGCGGCCCATGCCGCCGACGAGGAGCTTTTTGAGGGGGATCTCTAGGGAAATCCGGAGGAACATTTCTTGATCGAGGGCATTGAGGAGTGTGGTGAAGGGACGGGCTTGGGCGCCGCCATAGACGTTCTGGAGGACGGGGGTTTCTACTTCGAGGAAGCCTTGCTCTTCGAGGTAGGTGCGGATGTAGCGGATAATGCGCGAGCGGAGGCGGAAGAGGTCTTTGACTTCGGGGTTGCAAATGAGATCTAACCAGCGCTTGCGGTAGCGCACGCCTTTGTCGGCAAGGCCGCTGTGTTTGTCGGGCAAGGGGAGGAGCGTTTTGCAGAGGAGGGTGACTTTTTTAGCGAAAATGGTGAGCTCGCCCTTTTGGGTGCGGAATATGTTTCCTTCAATGCCGATGATGTCGCCGAGGTCGATCTTCTTTTCGATGAACTTGATGGCGGAGAGTTCGGGCTGCGGGGTAAATCCAACGACCTCGGTGAGGTCGCGGTTGAACATGATCTGGATCTGGCCCGAGTCGTCCTGGATCTGGGCGAAAGCGTTTTTTCCCATGGAGCGGAAGAGAACGAGCCGGCCGGCGACACTGACGCTTTCAGTAGTCCCCGTGGCGGCCTCTTCGCTGTGGCCGACGGGGGCTTCGTTATATTCAGCAGCCAGCGCTGCGGCGGTGTTCGTGGGAATGTACTGGGCAGGATAGGGGTTGATGCCGAGCGCGCGGATTTCGGCGAGCTTTGCGCTGCGGTTGATGAACTCTTCATGGGTGTGGTATTCGGGAATGGTCATTTAGTTCCAGGTTGTATGGGCAAAAGTGTCGGTGAATTGTTCATCTGTGCCGGTGAACAGCTGAATTTTTTTGGTAGGCCACACGGTTCCTGACAACGTGATGCTCTCATCACTTTTGCACAGACCTTTTAAAACAATCGTTACAAGCCCATAATATTTGGTTAATTGCATGGCTTCATCTTCGAAAATAAGCGATTGACCTTCCAGCCGTCCTTTGACCACTCTATTTGTAATTTTTAAAGTGGCGCCTCGCACCTCTTCAAGTGCGTTTGGCCCTACTTCTGAAATGGTCGCTGCTTTAAGCGAAGCGAACGTGATGGTGAATGTTTGAGTGTTCGGATCATATTCTAAGCTCTCGATATTTGGAGGAAGCATGCGATTGACGAAGAGGGGACCAAGTTCGTCTCCCAAGGCTTGGGTGAAAATCACGATGAGAAAATTCTTTGCTTCTTCACCTCGGTAGCGTTCAATCCCGTGGTCTACAAAGACTTCCGGCCGAGAAGGGGCGGCGGCGACGCCTTCCCCAGCATCAAGGAGGCGAGCGAGTAGCGGCGTTCCGACAGTAGAAGGGGAGGCGGCCACCGAGCTTGATAGGGAATTGGGGGGGGCTCCTGGTGTGTCAGAGGAGGGCCTAGCAGATGCTGAAAGCCTCTGCAAATCCCGGGGGCGTGCTGGGCGGTAAGTAGAGGAGCCGAGCGTGGCTCCGGAGCGGGGGACAGCAGCCGTGGTTTGAGGAGGGGTGACAGGTTCAGCGGCAGCCGGGGGGGCTTGCGGCGGAGCGGGAGTAGAGGGCGCAGCAACGGCAATCACGGGAGCCGCAGCGACAGGAGGGGTAGCGGGGACGGGTAGTGGGGCTGGCGCAGCCGCAGGCGCTGCCTGGGTCGCGGGTACAGGAGAAACGGGAGCCGGACGGGGAAGGGGAGGAGGGATTGGTTGATTAGGCACGGGATAAAAATACATTCCAATCAGGATGGCCCCGGTGATTAAGGGATCGGAGGTGATGGCAAGGACGAGCGCAAGCTCTGCCAATATCAGAGCGGCGGTGACGGCAACACGCGCGGCGACGGCGAGGACTGTGAACGGCATTGAATCGGAAAGGGAGGCGATGCGCCTGCCCGCAGAGGCCCCAATCACGTCATAGATGCGCAGATTGACGCCTAAGAGGCTGGTGCTTGTCTCTAAGCAGTGGATGTCTCTCTGTAGGTAGTGGACTTCTGTTGTGCTCATGGCAGAAGATCTTAGCACAAAGCAAAAATTTGTCGATATCAAGAAATAATTTTAGAGGCAATTGCAAAACTCCATTTGGACAAAAATTGCCCTTTTGGCCCCGGATCGGATTTCTCGCAAATCGCCTATGGCCAATAGGATATGTCGATTTGCGAGAAACCGAACCGGGACCAAAATCATCAATTTTTGTCTGCAAAGCGAGTTTTGCAATTGCCTCTTAATTAAAAGTATGTGGAGAGGGGATCGACGTCGATGAGGAGGCGAACCTTTTTTTGCGCGGCAAACCGGTGTTGGATTTTGCTGAGGAGGACGGAGAGGGGAGAAATTTTTTCTCCTTTGATCAAAAACTGGAATCGAAACTGGTCTTTGATTTTTGCATGGCCGCAAGGGACGAGGGGATGGATCTGGTAGGCGGGAGGAAGCTCGGTAATGAGCTGCTGGCGCAGGGCTTGGGCTTTCTCTTGGACCTCTTCGGTAGAGGGGCCGAGGAAGGTGAGTTTGACGAGGTGGGTAAAGGGGGGGTACTCGAAGAGTTTTCGGACGCTGATCTCGTTGTCGTAAAAGCCGGGATAGTTTTGCTCTGCGGCCAGTTGGATAATTTCATGGTCGATGAGCGAGGTTTGGATGATCACTTCGCCGGGAAGGGCTCCTCTTCCGGACCTGCCGGAGACTTGCACGAGCAGCTGAAAGGTATTTTCCGCGGCGCGGAAGTCGGGGATGTTGAGGCTGCCGTCGGCATTGAGGACGCCGACGAGTGTTACGGAGGGGAAGTGGAGTCCTTTGGCGATCATCTGGGTGCCGATGAGGATGTCGGCCTTGCCGGAGCGGAACTGTTTGAAGAGGAGGTTGTGGCTCCCTTTGTGGCGGGTGGTGTCGGCATCGAGGCGGAGCGTGCGCACGTCGGGAAAGATCGCGTGGAGCGCCCGCTCGACCTGCTCGGTCCCGGCGCCTTTATTTTTTAGACTGCCTTCATGGCCGCACGAGGGGCATTTACGCGGGGGCGGGGAGAGCTGGTAGTTGCAGAGGTGGCACGCGAGGCGCTGCTCGCCGAGGTGGAACGTGAGCTTCACATCGCAGTGGGGGCAGGCAATCGCTTTCCCGCAACGCAAACACTGCTGCGAGGAGTGGTAGCCGCGCCGGTTGAGGAAGAGGAGGGTCTGTTCTCCGAGCTGGAGCCGTTTTTTGATCGCATCGAGGAGGACGCCTGAAAAGAGGGTAAATCCTTTGGATCTCTCAAATTCCTTTTTCATGTCGACGCAGGTGACGGTGGGCAGATTGGCATGATCGGCGCGCAGATGGAGTGTGCTCAAGAGATATTTTCCGGTGAGGGCGTTGTGGTAGCTCTCGAGGCTGGGGGTGGCGCTCCCCAAAATCACCGCGGCCTTAGTGAGATGCGCGCGCATCACGGCGACGTCGCGGGCGTGGTAGCAAGGAGCGTCATCGGTCTGTTTATAGGAAGACTCATGCTCTTCGTCGACGATGATAAGGCCGAGGTTTTGGATGGGGCTGAAGACGGCGGACCTGGGGCCGACGACGATCTGCGCTTCTCCTCTCCGGATCTGGTGCCACGCTGCGTTCCTCTGGCCGTCGCTGAGGCGATGGTGGAGGATGGCGATCTTGTTTAAAAACCGGCCGTGGAGCCGCTCGATGGTCTGCGATGTGAGGGCAATCTCAGGAACGAGCAGAAGGGAGCCTTTGTTGAGCGCGAGGGCTGTGTCGATAGCCTGCAGGTAGACTTCGGTCTTGCCGCTTCCGGTAATGCCATAGAGAAGGTGGGTGGCGTAGCGCCCCGCCTGCAAGGTGTCGTTGATCCGTTCGAGGGCGGCGGCCTGGGAGGCGTTGAGCGTTTTGGGCTTGGTCTGGAAGTAGGCGTACTCTTGTTCGTTCTCCAGCGGCGCGCAGGTCACGATTTTCTTTTTGACGAGGCTGGTGACCGGCGATTTGGAGACGTCGGCCTTTTCTAGGAGGTGGGAGAGGAGCATTCCGGGAAAGGAGGTGAGGAGCACTTCGAGCACTTTGGCCTGCGGCGCGTCGGTGGAGCGCAGTGCGTCGCAGAGTTTGGCGATCTCATTTTTTGAGAGGCACGCTTTGACAAAGAGATGCACCTTGGGGTTAATCGCCTTGCGCACGCCCGGGGGAAGGAACGATTTGAGGACCCTGCGGAGCGGCGTGCAGTAATAGTGGCTGATCCAGTGGGCGAGGTCGAAAAGCTCTTTGGAGATCAGCGGCTCTTCAGACAAGATCTCAGCGAGGGGCAGCACCTTGGACACTTCCGCAGTCTCTTTGATACCGGAGAGGATCCCTTTGCGCATAGAGCCATGCACAGGGACCAGCACCCGCATGCCGGGAAGGGCTTTTGCGCGCAGCTCCTCAGGAATGGCGTAATCGAGCGGCTTGTCGATGCCGGAGTCTAAGAGGACAGACGCGTACACAAAGTCTCCCAGAGGGTTCTCTTGAGCTCAGGGTTTTTAAAATAGGCAGCCGGCGGGGCGAGCAGCAGCAGGGAGGCCCGGCCTAAAAATTTTTCCGCAGTCGCCGGATTTTCTCGGAAGTGGCGCAGCAGGTCGGTCCCTGTTCTGAGCTGATCTTGCGAGAGGAGGATCCACTTCAGCTGTGAGGAGTCGAAGAACGAGTCCCATTTTTTTTCTTTTTCGAGGCGCCGGCCGTCCACGAGCTTGGCGGGCAAAAGAGATTGGTTGACCGCGCGGGCAATATTTTGGAAAAAGCGGAGTTCTTTTTCATTTTCTCCAAAGGTGAGAAGGACCACGGGTGCCGCCTGCACTTCTTCTTTCCAGTGGTTGCGGATGCGCTGTGCGTGGGCATCATCGGGCGGCGTTTCTCTCATCACAAAATCGGGAGCGACCTTGGCGAGGAGTTCGCGGAGGGCTTCTGCTTTTTCCACGAGAGGCGCTTCGAGCGGCTGCAAGTGTAGGGGCGGGTGCGCGATTGGTGGAGGAGGCGCTTCTTCAGTTTTTTTGGGGAGTGCGGCAACGGGGGCGCTCGGAGGCGCTGGGATTGTTACCGCCGGTACTGCCGGTGTGGGAGGTGCGGGAGTTTGTTTTTTTTGCACAGGCGCCGGTAGTGGCGGGGGTGCGGCAGGTGCGCGCGAAGGAACTAAAAGACAATCGCCGGGAGCGTAGTTCTCCTTGATGAACCGGACAGTGTCTGAGAGGAGTGTTTGATAGTCATCCATAGCTTTAATATGTCATAGGATAGCTCACTTAAGCAACCTTGAAATTCTCAGAAATGTCAATTTCCAGGCTGGCAGTTTTTCCTAATTTTTCTTTAGCTAAAACTTTCAGCGGTACAGCATTATAAAGATCTCGGAATTCCGCTGCCTTTGCGCGTAGATGGCTTAATACATGTAGGCGAATACAGAATTCTGTCGATGGGGTGAGTTGTCTTTTTCCATTTTCCCATTGAATGACTGCGGCATGAGTAACTCCAAAAAGATTGCCGAATTTGGCAGTTGTCAAGACAAGATACTTACGTATGAATTGCAGTTCGTGTTTCGTAAGTCTTCCCGATTTAAAGACTAAAGCACGCAATACGACGAGTTGTAACCGAGCCATATCAATATCGATCACCCATTTGCCAAAGACCTTCCTCATGGGGGTGTTGACGAGGGTGATAGGAAATCCAAGGCCCTCATAAACGAATGTTTTGACTTTACGTTCACTATTTTTCATATTCTCTTTCTCCTTGGCAATCGTATTGCGGTGATAATAATCATATCTTTCTCAAAGGCGACGATGACTCGCACTTCTCCACCATCAATAGCCTTCCCTTCAACATGAGAAGAAATGTTATCGCAAGCTTTCTCTATGAACCAACTTTGCTCGGCACAGTAAAGCCATTAAATTCACCCCTTAAAAAGGGCTTGCAGGCGTAGTAGCTTGTCTTTAAGAATTTTTACCCGATAAGAGAAAACAAGAATACCACAAAAATGTATCCAATAAAATGGGTTTTTAATTAGACGTTCCCATACCCAGTGCTCAAGTTGTGTTTCTTCGAACGAGATTACATCCTTAGATAAAGTGGCGAGAAATGCTACAAGAGGGAGAATAATAGAACATATCAAGTCCCAGGTAACAATTGAAAATGTCTGTCTAATGTAGCTCAACTCATTGAATTCGAGCTCTTTTTTCAAAAACTTCTCTATGAAAGATAAAAAAATTTGCATTCCGAGAATACTGAACAGTGTGTATAGAATGGTGGCAAAAGGGATAGCAAGTGGTATGGAGTTTGTTGTGACAAACACCCAGCCTGTCATGAAGGATATGGTCAGAGAAATACAAAACCTTTTGGCAAATATATTAGACAGGTTTTTATTAATATATTTTCCCATTGCAATAAGAACACCCCTAAATAAAGAAGTCGTATTCAGCAGCAGCGACTGCTCTAGTAACATTCTTTTCTTTCATATAATACTCTATAAAGGCCTCTCGTTCATCGTCTCTCGGAGCCTGAGCGGGATCGATAATTTCTTTTTTGAAAATGTTCTCAGCTTTGAGTGTATGCTCCGTACATGTTTTTGCAGCTATTTGAGCAGAGCTATCACCAACATGGTGTATGCTACTGCCATTCGCGACTTTTACTGTCATAAAATCCTCCTTTATCAATGTAATTCTAGGGGTCGAATGTCACGCCCCACATTTAAGCAGCTTTGAAGTTCCTACAGCATATTAATCCGCTCACAATTCCGGGAGGAGGCTCACACGCGTCAATTGTCCGTTCTCTAAAGACCATAAGGCTCGTTTCCAGAGAATGCCCTCATTACACAGAAACCTCCACCCAAGCCTTTCAACAAAAAAGGCGTGGAGATTTCCTCTTGAGTTGCCGGGTAAATAAAATTGTTCTTCTCCATAATTGCGGCTATCGCCTACATCTTTGATGGTTACGGTGGATCGATATCCCTCGCTGCCGAAGGAGCTTCCTTCCATGAGAAGTTTATTGCCGATGAGGTGAGCGTTGCTTATTGTAAAGGGCCAATAGGTGCCTCCTCCCACTTTTTTGAGGCCGGCGTCGAGCAAATAAAGCCAGCGATGATGCTGCATCACGATCCGTTCGCCGCAAGGAAAAAGCTTAGGTCGTCTAGAGGTGGGATAGCTCATTTCTTTAGCGCATTGAGCTATCAGATCAAACGCATCGATTTTAAGATAGGGATACACAGTCTCCCTTTTTGGGTTAGGGAAGAGGCTCATGTCAAGGGGTGGGAAGCTCCAGCGGATGAGATTGCTTTTGAGAAGAGCGTGTTCATAGTAGCCATGCGGCACTTCAAAGGGAATTTTCTTGGCGGTTTTAGCAAGGAGATCAATGTGATAGAGATCACGGTACGAGAAGCAATAAACGCAGGCTTCTGAAGATGTGAAAAATTCTCCAGGATAATCACTGAAAAAAGGGGGCTTAAAATCGAGAGCAGATAGCTTCTTCTTTTCAGGATCATAGAGACACAGATCCCCGGTCTCCGTTTCTCCTACGATGACATTTTGAAAAATCGTGAATGTTCTCAAGGTTACGCTCAAACGCTCTTTTGGCAGCTGGTCAAAAGCGGGGAGACTGTGAAAGACGATTCTGTCCAGTCTCTCGCGCTGCAAAGGCAGAGATTCGTCTTGGGAAATTCGGCGCCATTGTTTGCACACTTGAGAAAGCGCACAAACATCCCTCATCGTTTGGGTATATTCAAAGATGTTTAGAATACAATCTTCAGGAATGGTCTGAATCGTCGTCATGTCTACTCTTCCGCGAACAGGGCGTCCACGTAGCTCTGGGGGTCGAACGGCATGAGGTCGTCGGCAGATTCTCCGACGCCGATCCAGCGGATCGGAATGTGCAGATCTTTGTAGATCGAGAGGACGATGCCCCCTTTCGCCGAGCCGTCGAGCTTGGTGAGGATGATGCCGGTCAGCGGCGTGAACTGATGGAAGGTTTTGGCTTGATCGATCGCATTTTGTCCGACGGTGGCGTCGAGTACGAGGAAGATTTCATGCGGGGCCTCGGGGATCACCTTATGGCAGACCCGTTTGATTTTTTCGAGCTCGTGCATGAGATCGGTTTTGTTTTGGAGGCGGCCGGCGGTGTCGATGAGAACGACATCGGCGCCGCGCGCTTTTGCTGCGGTCAGCGCATCGAAGGCGACCGCCGATGGATCGCTGCCCGGCTTCGCTTTGACAATGTCGAGGGAGAGGCGCTGGGCCCAAGTATCGAGCTGCTCGATGGCGGCCGCGCGGAAGGTGTCGCCGGCGGCGATCAAGACTTTTTGATCCTCTTCGGCAAACCGTTTGCCGAGTTTGGCGAGCGAGGTGGTCTTGCCGCTGCCGTTGACGCCGACGATCAGGATGACGAGAGGCTCTCCGGGAGCAGGGGATTTGGGAGCGGAAGTTGGAGGAATTTGCAGGAGCTCTAGGGCCTTTTTTTGCAGCACTTCTAAGATTTGTTCGCTGGAGGCTTGTGGGTTTTTGAGGAGGAACTGGCGGACCTCTTTGACGAAGTAGGCCGCGCAGGCAGTCCCTAGGTCGGCCTCATATAAAATCTCTTCGAGCCGCTCGAAGGTCTCTTCTTCCCAAGGCTGTCCAAAGAGCGACTTGATCCGGTAGCTGAGCTGCAGCCGCGTCTTGGTCAGCGCCTTCTTGACTTTCTGAAATCCTGACTTAATAAAACTAAACATTCTAATCCTTTATTGTAAAACCTGTCAGGACCCCGCATTTTTGACCTAGTTATGCCATTTATCCTGCAAAATTGGCAAGTCAAAGTGAAAAATTCGAGTCGTATAAACGCAAAGTCGCAAAGTCGCGAAGACGCAAAGGGTATGATAAATTCTTATTGCGTCTTTGCGCCTCCGCGTCTTTGCGTTGAACTGTTTTACTCGTTTCAGGTCAAAAACTAAATATTGCTCAAAATCGCCGGGTTTCAGATAAGAAAGATATGAACACGCATGAATATCAGGCCAAGGAAATCCTCAAGCGCTACGCCATTCCGATCCCCGATTTTGGGATCGCCTCGAACAAGCACGAAGTGGAAAAGATCATCAAAGACCTCCATTTGACGCAAGCTGTCATCAAGATCCAGGTCCACGCCGGAGGAAGGGGCAAGGCGGGTGGGGTGAAGTTTGCCAAAACTCCTGAAGAGATCCTAAAAGTTGCCGGCAGTTTGATCGGCATGAAGATGGTGAATAACCAGACGGGGCCGCAAGGAGTGGTCGCCCACAAGGTGTTGATCTCGCGGCCGCTCGAGATTAAAAAGGAATATTACCTCGGCGCTATCCTCGATCGGGCGCATGCAAGGCCCATTCTCATTGCCTCGCCGGAGGGAGGGATGGACATCGAAGAGGTTGCCGAAAAGTTTCCGGAAAAAATCTTGACGCTTCCGATTGCCCTAGACGGCAAAATGCACACGTATCAATTGTACCGCTTGGCGAACTTCATGGGCTGGAAGGGGGAGACCGCAAAGATCGGCATGAAGGTCGCCGCGGGCGTTGCCAAGGCATTTATTGAGACTGACGCCTCTTTGTTAGAGATCAATCCGCTCATCGAAGATCCCGAAGGAAAAATTTGGGCGCTGGATGCGAAGCTGAGCGTCGATGACAATGCGCTCTTCCGCCAGCCGGAGATTGCCGGATTTTATGATCCGACGCAGCAGTCGCCGAATGAAGTCGCCGCAAAAGAATATGATCTCGCCTATATCGCTCTAGACGGCAACATTGGCTGCATGGTCAATGGGGCGGGCCTCGCGATGGCGACGATGGACATCATCCACCACTTTGGCGGCGCGCCGGCCAACTTTTTAGACGTAGGCGGAGGCGCGAGCAAAGAAAAAGTCGCCGAAGGCTTTAAGATCATCCTCGCCGATCCGAAGGTCAAAGCGGTCCTGGTCAATATTTTTGGTGGGATCATGAGCTGCGCCACGCTTGCCGAAGGGATCATTGCGGCAGCCAAAGAGCTGGGGGTGAAAGTGCCGCTCATTGTCCGGCTGGAAGGGACCCATGTCGAGGAAGGGAAAAAATTGATCCAAGAGTCGGGCCTGAAAATTATCTCTGTCGATGGGCTCACCGAAGCCGCCCAAAAAGCGGTGGGAGCGTTAAAATAATGGCCATTCTCGTCAATAAAAAGACCCGCGTGATCACGCAAGGAATTTCCGGGAAGTCGGGAAAATTTCATACCGAGCATTGCATGCTCTATGGATCTCACTTTGTCGGCGGCGTGACGCCCGGCAAAGGGGGGCAAGAAATTTTAGGCCTTCCGGTATTTGATACGGTGTACGAGGCCAAGCAAGCGACCCACTGCAACGCGACCATGATCTTTGTGCCGGCGCCCTTTGCGGCCGAGGCGATTTTAGAGGCGGAGGACGCGGGCGTCGAGCTCATCGTCTGCATCACGGAGGGAATTCCCATTCGGGACATGCTCGAGGTGAGCCGCGTGATGCGCGGGAGCCATAGAAGCCGCTTGATCGGGCCGAACTGTCCTGGTATCATCACTCCCGATGAATGTAAAATAGGAATTATGCCGGGCTATATCCACAAAAGGGGAGACATCGGAATCGTCTCCAGATCGGGAACTCTCACCTATGAGGCTGTCTGGCAGACCACGCTGCTCGGGCTCGGTCAGTCGACCTGCGTCGGCATCGGCGGCGATCCGCTCAATGGCACGAACTTCATCGACGTACTTAAACTTTTTGAGAAAGATCCCGAGACAAAAGGGATCCTTCTGATCGGAGAGATTGGCGGGGATGCCGAAGAGCTCGCGGCCCAGTGGATCCATCAGAACTGCACAAAACCCGTCGCGGCATTCATCGCCGGAGTGACGGCGCCGCCGGGAAGACGCATGGGACATGCCGGCGCGATTGTGTCGGGAGGCAAAGGGACCGCGGAGGGAAAAATCACCGCGCTGCGCGATGCGAAGGTCGTCGTTGCCAGCACCCCCGCCGAAATGGGCCGGGCGATGCAAGAGGCGATGCACAAACAATGATCAGGATCGGCGGGAAAATCCCGATTATCATCCACCCCACCTTTTGGATTTTCGCCGCCTTGATCGGCCTGTGGAACAGCCAGGGCGATATCGTCGGCACGCTTCTGTGGATCGCGATCATTTTTGTCTCGGTCCTTTTCCATGAATTTGGACATGCGCTGACTGCCCGCGGTTTTGGCCAAAAGCCCCGCATTGAGCTTGTCGCCCTAGGCGGGCTTACTTATCACGACGGCCAATCGCTTCCCTTTTGGAAACAATTTTTGATTGTTTTAGACGGCCCCCTCTTTGGGTTTCTCCTATATATAGGGGGATCCCTGGCGGCCCCGCTGGCGCCTCCGGGGATGGGTCAAAATTTTCTCCTCGTCTTTGCCGAGGTCAACTTGATCTGGACGCTGGTCAACCTTCTCCCGGTACTTCCTCTAGACGGAGGGCAGCTCCTGCGCATTACGCTCGAGGGGATGTTTGGCCATAAAGGGTTGAAATATAGTTTGATCATCGGGATGCTGATCGGCGTTGTCATTGCCTTAGCGCTGTTCGTTTACCAGCAACTCTTGGTCGGCGCCCTGTTCTTTCTGTTTGCGTTTCAGAGCTTTGATACCTACCGCCGCACCCGGAACATGAGCGCGGACGACCGGAAGGAGCCGCTCCGCAAGGGGTTGGAAGATGCAGAAAAGCTTCTCAAGCAGGGACAAAAAAAAGAGGCGGCTGAAGCGTTTGCACAACTGAAAGATCAGGCCAAAGAGGGGATCATCCATGTCCTTGCCACACAGTATCTCGCCTTTTTAAAGTATGAAGAAGGCGACACCGCTGCTGCCTATAAACTGCTGTGCTCTGTCCGGGAGCAACTCTCCGATGATGCTCTGTGCCTTCTCCACGTTGTTGCCTTCGAGCAAAAAGATTTTCCGCTGGTGGCCGAAATTTCAGGAAACTGCTTCCAAATTTCGCCTAGCGCAGAAGGAGCGCTTCGCAGCGCATACGCCTGCGCCAGCCTCTCGCAGGCAGAGGCGACGATCGGCTGGCTAGAGGCTGCCCAGCAGGAAGGAGCGGCAAATCTTGCGGAGATCGTGACGGAGAATACGTTTGACCCGGTGCGCAGCGACCCGCTGTTCCGCGAGTTTCTCTCTAGTCTGAATTGAAAATGACTTTGAAAAACCTGTCGCAAGGGGTTTAGCGGGCGCCAACTTAACCCTCTTATATAAGGTAGGACCGCTTCCCGAGGATGGCTCGCCATGCTCGGCGTCGAGATCCCTAATCAAGCTTATCGGTCAAGAGCATCGAAGCTAAAGTATCCCAAGCGACAGAATCGTCGATTATACCTTATTTGTGCATTTTTCG
>JABDEH010000030.1:16652-16793 GCA_013287215.1 Chlamydiota bacterium | reverse complement strand
ATAGCCCGATCATGGCTAATCGCATCGAGAAAAACATCCCAGGCATCATTTGTTCTCAGCCGATGGGCCAAAAATGCAAAATCACTAATCTCACGATCCGGATCACGAATCAACCTCTGTAGATCTTCAAGGGCAATTGGG
>JABDEH010000030.1:0-16552 GCA_013287215.1 Chlamydiota bacterium | reverse complement strand
CATTTGTTCTCAGCCGATGGGCCAAAAATGCAAAATCACTAATCTCACGATCCGGATCACGAATCAACCTCTGTAGATCTTCAAGGGCAATTGGGCCATCAGCTACAGTGTTCAGCCAGAAGTGAAACCTCTTGATGCGCAACAGATCATAGCGAGTGAATTGTTCATCGATTTCAGGCAAAACAATGGGATATCTCGGCACAAAGCCAGCGTATCTTGTAGGAATGACCCGGCGCACAGCTTCGATGACCCCGGCGCTATCTTCGGTTCTAAGAAACTCCTGAAGGCTTTGGGTCAAAGGCGCGACATTATTGGACTGCACAAGGTCATCGACATCAGCCAGGAGATCGTGGGCAATGAGATCTCTTCTTAGGCTTAAGACCATAGTCGTAAGTCTGTCACCGTTGAGAGTAGCTCCCCCTAGTTGAGCAAGTTGATTTCTCATCGATTCTGAAACTCTGATTTCGGGGCTTTGCGGAAGACCCTGCGCTCTTTGCAGTAGCGTCCTAGCGGCGGGTGGGGTCGTTGTTGCGCGAGGCTCTGTAGAAGGCCCAGCACATGTCAAAAAGCTATAAATTTGTTGCAAGAGCCCGAGAACACTATCCCAGATTCTTTTGACTGCATCGACTAAACACTGCAAGGATGTTGCATTATACCATGCTTCAAATGCCCCTGTCTGAGGTGTATTTACTGCAGATATCGAACCGATAGAGTTCATAAGCCTCCATTAGATAATCACAGGGGAGTTTAGAAAAGATAAATATTTTTTACAAGGCAAAAGGGCCTTGAACATATCCTAATAAATATTTAACTGCTATACTACCCGGCATTTTGGAGGTAATGTATGGCAGAACACTTCACTTGTTTATCAGATTCTCAATGGGAGATGATTCAGGGATTGGTCAATTGGAGTCCACCTACGTCAACGCGGGGTTCCTAGGGCTGATTTCAGAAAGATTTGGAATTCGATCCTTTTCATCTTGACCAGAGGATGTCGATGGATCGATATCCCCAGAAATCCGGATCTGTATTGCTCAAAATCAACAGCTCATCGTTGGCTGATCATTTTGAAAAAAGCGCAGGTCTTTGACAGAGTGTTAAGCGGCCTGTTGCAAGCAGGGATAGCTGGAAAGAAAATAGATCTCAGTCAGGTGGCCATTGATGGCTCTTTTTCCCCCAGCGCCTGGTGGAGGGAAAGAAGTTGAGCACGGTTACAAAGAAAAAGGTTCCCTTCTTCATCCGTCACAGATAAAGAAGGGATGCCGCTTTGGATCACCACCACCTCAGCTAAAGGAAATGAGAGAATCCAAGCCTTGGTCTTGTTAGACCAGTTGCAGTTGATGCAGTGTAAGGATAGCAGCAAGATGACAATCTGTGAAGCAGACAAAGGTTATGATTCGGCAGAGCTTCGGATGGATATGTTGCTTAGGGGCTACATACCGATTATAGACTATCGACGGAATCAGAAGAATCGTGTGCCGACGGAGGAGATGTACTCCTATTTTAGAATGTCGAAAAAAAGATGGGTGGTTGAAAGAAGTTTTTCATGGCTTAAAAGATAATGCCGGAGACTTTTGATGCGCTGGGAGCGATTACCAGAGGTATGGGGTGCTTTCGCCCTGTTGGGATTGGTATTTATGTGGCTCCAAATCTTATTAGGATAGGTTCAGCATGGGTTTATTCTTCATTTGATTACTAACTTCATGGATGGCTAAAACATAGACTTTGAGGATGTTCAGAGCTAAATGTTTGAGTTTCTTTCACAATTTTTAAAGCCTCGGAGTAATCTTCTTCGTAAAGATCTATTAATTTCCCGGTCGCTTTGTTATAAGAGTCGTAATAAATCTTCCCATTGATAATAGTTACACTGGCAACATTTACATCCGAAATAAATAATGGAGAATTAAAGGGGAAGGATATCCCAAACCTGACATCGTCACAAGTAAAAGGATAATGGACAAGATAGGGACGTGCTTTTAGATCATTGTTTATCTCGTCCAAAAACCCCTCGAGAGCCTTTACAAAGAACACTCTTGCTTCATCTACACTGACTTCAGGATTATCAATTTCAAAACCAGTACCCAAAACTCTTATTCGATCATAATCAAACCCACCCCCGACGCCATCACAGTACCAATGTTCGGTTTCTTTTATTTTTTTTGCATAGGATTGTATTAGGGCATAGCCAGCTTCACCAGCTGGACATTTTTCAGAACAAGAAGTAAATAAAAGACCAATTATACACATAAAACCTACTAGAATGGTGTTCATAAACCTCCTCCGAAGCGTCTGACAATATTTCTACCTACAATTTTTAACCGGCTTTGATAAGTCTCATGCATAAAGCTATGGTTAGCAAGAGGGGATCCTCCAGAGCTTTGAAGGACTTCCACATTGCTATTATTTGAAAAGCGAGACTTGCAAAATGTGATAGGGCTACAAGCTATGATAGGATCGCGAGAAGAAACATAATGCCTCGTATAAGCGGTACCTTTTCCTTCAAATAAAGACCCAGACCCAAAAGTATATGCCTCAACTTTGGCACGAACTGTTTGGTTTACCCTCTCAATGGCATTATCGGTATGAATACCTCCTTCACTATGGGCGAAGATTGCAAGGGTGCCATTAGGACCCACCTTTTCCGAATGTTCGCGGAGGGTCCTTGTTAACAGTCGCGAGGCGTGGGTGTGAAAACCTAATTTTTCCATGGCGCACTCCATAAAGTCGAGGACAGGTCCATGGGATGCATTATACACATATAGGACTTTTTTTCCTCCAATTGAATCGGAAACACTCTGAGCCATCTCTCTCGCTTCATCTCGGGTACAGTGGATTCCATTGACTGAAAAGACCTGGCAGTTGGGGGATAATTCCCCCTCGCCTACCGAACGGATCTCCGACGTTCCTCGCCCAATAGGCCCATGAACGGGCCTCATAAGGTTGCCCAAGGCTTGACCCACCTGACGAACAATGGGGACAGGAACACAGTAATAGAAAAAATCTTGTATCGTCCTACCGACATGCTCTCGGAAGGTATTAAAGTGATTGCAGGCACGGTCCCACCAGCCTGATTGGTTGCTCTGAATCGCCTCCAACCCATAAAGATCGATGCGAGTAAGGGGGTCGTTCAAGACGTAGGCGTATAGGTTAAGGCCGTTGCTGAACCCTTCGGGATCTGGAGTCAGCCAGCGGCCTACCTCCGGATCGTAATAGCGCCTTCCGAAATAGATAAGTGAAGTCTCATTGTCCTTTCTTTTAGAAGCATAGCGCCAGGGGTTGATGAGGTTGCAGTTGCCGGTCATCCGTTCTTCTCCAAAAGCGCTGTAGGTACACGATTGAACGACGGAGCCGTCCATGGCCATTAAATTAGTCACATTTCCTTGCAAATCATGTAGAGGAACATAGACAGTATCCTCTAATTGAAGGGCAATGGCGGCTCCTCGCTCGGCTTGCGAGCTTTGGCCGAGAATACGCAGCTCTATGATGTTGCCTTTTCGATCCATAGAGCCAATTTCATTCTGATCGTCATAGAAAAATAGGATGTGTTCAGATTCCTGCCACTCATTGTCTTTCAGGTAGGCAACGGTTTTGGAAAGTCGACGATGGAAGCTATCATATGTAAACGTGATCCGTAAATTACCCCGGGTTGCTGAAATCAGTCTATCCAGAGAGTCGTAAGTATAAGAAAATTCACTTTTTGTGAGGGGATTGCCATTAGGGTCATAGGTGTAGTGGCTGGTGAGTTGATTGAGATCATTAACTTGGTAAGTCTGCTGGCTCTTTTGTAAACGATTGTTGTGCGAATCGTAGCTGTACGTATGGGCAAAGAGTCCTGTTTCTTTAACGAGTTGGGAAAGAGAGTCGTACGCGTAAGTGGCAGCGCGCTGGGAGGAAGGGGAGTCCCAACGCATTTCAAGGATGTTCCCATGTCCGTCGAAAGCTTCGACCCGTTGATTTCCACAGGGAGTCGTAAGGGAAGTAGTAAACCCGCAACCGTTATAAGCCCATTGAAGGGTTCCGAGATTGTCGATGAGTTCTTGTTCGAGGAGATGTCCGGCAAGATCATAAGAAAGATACCGGGACGCGTGATCCTTCCAGCTGACGCTGCGTAAATAAAGAGCATCATAGCCGTAATCGATGGGTGTCTCGTCAGGAAGGATAAGCTGGGTGCGCCTTCTTTGAAGATCGTAAGTGCTTTTTAACATCAGCCCGTTAGCAAGTGTCTCCTGGGTGAGATTCCCAAAGGCGTCATAGTTGCGGACTGTAGAAGTGTCAGCAAGAACATCTGTACTACAAATCAATTGCCCGAGTTTGTTGTACTGGTATTGATAATGGCACTGACCATCGGAAGCAGTGAGTTCGAGAGGCCTTCCCAGGGGGTCGTAGCGATAGGTTAAAATTGTCCCATTTGGTTTGTAAATGTGATGGACAAGCCCTTTTGCCGTGTAATCATAAGTTGTGACCTTGTGGTCTGCCTCTACGAGAGATTCCAGACGGTTCATGAGGCCGTATCTCCATCGTGATGTGACGCAGTTTTTCCCGGGAAATACAACACTTTTTTGGCGCGCTAACTTTCCATTGGCATTATAGAAAAGTTCTTCGAGAAAAACAGTCTCTTGAAAGGCATTGATCTTCTCCGTTTTAACGATTCGTCCTAAAGCATCATGAGTATCGATGGTACACAGGCCTTGGGGATCAAGATGTCTCCGTTTTAGGCTCCTTTCTTCTAAGTAGGTGATATAGGTGGTATTGTTTGCAGCGTCAATTTGCCGAACGGGTCTTCCAAAAGCATCGTAGATAAAATATTCTCTGGCTTCTCTGCCATCGATATTCCGAATGATACAGGTTTTGTTGCCCGAGGCGTCATATTCATAGTCGATTTTGGTGAAAAGTGAGCCTTGCTCATCCGTCTGTTTTTCTGAGATGATACGCCCTAGGAGGTCCAACTCCGTCACGTGAATCAGGCTTCCTTTTTGCGTGCTATAGAGCCTCCCTAATGAATCATAGGTATAGGTAACCCTTTCTCCCTCAAATTCCTCAGCAATTTTTCTTCCGGCTCCATCGTAAGTATAAGTCGTTGTGTGTCCCTCAGCATCAGTTTTAGAAAGAAGGTGGAAAGCGTTATAAACAAACGTTTCTTGAGAAAGAAGCTGGCCATCCGGACCTGTAATCTTTTTTGAAGTTTCCCTCCCAAAGATATCATAAGTGTAAGAGGTTAGCATTCCTTCGGGATCCACTGTGCTTTCCAGCTTTTCATCTAAGGTGTAAGTGAAGGATTCTTGAGCGCCATCGGGATGAGTGATGCGAATGGGTTTTCCCCTAGCATTGTATTGGGTGATTCTCTCTTCACCTCGCGGATCTACCAGTGAGGTCAGATTGCCGGCACTATCGTAGCCCCGACGTTCCGAGAGGTGAACGGTCTCGCCGTCTGCGTTTAAAACAGCTGGAAAATGTGTCGCCGTGAGGCGGCCGAAAGCATCGTATCCATAGCGGGTTTCATTGCCCAAATAATCAATCGTCGCAATTTTATTGTTTTTAGGATCATAACGATGCTCTGTCGTATGAACTTTATCATCCTCAGCGATCTCTTTGCTTTGAATAAGACGATTGCAGAAATCATATTTCATCTTGGTGGAGACTCTGCCGCTGAAATCTTCATAGAGGATTTTATTCCCGTTCTCATCATACGAGGATTTGGCAACCTGCCCCAAGGCATTCGTTTCTTCGACAATCCGCCCTTTCTCATCATATTTGGCATGGAGTTGATAGCGTAAGGTCCCTGTGGCATCAGAGATGCTCTGACAGATGACTTTTCCCTCCTTGGAGTAGGTAAGGACTGTTTTTTTTGTGAGGACCTCTTCCTTGCCATTCCAATACCTCTCTTCGATCGTATCTGGCAGGCCATAGAACTGTTCGCAATGCCGAGGGGTGATCACACGGAGAGTCCTTTGAGTAACGCCTGATAGGTCGTTTTCTGCAGTAGCCCCGTTATCGATGATGTGGCGCACTAAGATGCGATCAGAGTCATATTCGAAGAATTCTCTGAGCTTGATCGCCTCATGTTCACACGTGAGCTTAGAAGCGGGGAGATCGGTATCGGGAAGATAAGTGTATAGGGTGCAAAGGCCATTTTGTTCTTTTTCTGATAAGAGGTGATTTCTGCCATCGGTGGAGTAGGTCCGCCACTTGGTGTATGTTTCGACCCCATTTTCCTCTGGGAGGTTATTTGCAGATAGTGTTAATGGAACCCTGCATTTCCCTGTAATATTCCCGTAGAACTTTTCCTGCACAATATTGCCCAGAGCATCGTAGAAAAGCCTCTTTGAAAATAAGGGATGATTTGCACCATCGACAAAGGATTTAGCTAACAAAAAAGAGGCCTCTTCATGTTCTTCCTTTCCCCATGCGAGCTTTTCCACATGACTGAGGCCTTGCGCTGAGAACCATTCGATAGAGTCTAGTCGCAGGCTAGAAGAATAGCGATAGAGGGTTTTGTTTCCCTCGCTATCAACCACTTCTGTGCACTGAGGGAAATAGTTAAAGTGATGGGTAACGAGAGGAGTCTCATCGTGTCCGACAGGCATCGAGAGCGTTTGCACGCGATTGTAGGAAGGTCCTGCCGGATCATAAGATATGTGAACTTCCCTTCCATTAGGGAATTTCCGCTTGATGAGTTGGGACACACGTTTATCGACTTCTAGATATTCAAGCTTTTCATTGGGAAGTTCCGGACTTATTACCTGGTCAACTAATTGCAGTTTTGAGTGCTGAGTCTTAGAATACCGCAGTGTTTTTCCATCACTGGTTTCTACTACAACATCTTCGCCATTGTTCCTTGGATAATGCTGAAAGCGGACCCATGCATAAGTGACCGTTTTCGAAGGGTTTGTACTGCGAATTGTCCTGAGTGTCCTAGGTGTGTTTCCGTCCCATTCATAGATAATATGATTTCCATTAGGGCGTGTTTCAGAGGTTAAGTGATAATTTTTTTCAGTTGCTTTGTCTTTTTGAAGGGGGTGGACTTGATAAATTCTTGTCCCACCCTCTGCAGTTTTAACTTCAAGGATATCTTCATTGTAGCTGAGAAAGACCTGGTTGTTTTTTAGATTGAGGCGCCCGCTGATTTCTCCTGAAGAGCAGTTAGTAAGTCCCGCAAGATAAGAATTTTTCGCTAGGGGAATAGGAATCATCCTATTTTCTTTTCTCGCCTTATCTCTATGGTGCATACGAAAGGGGGCATTATGGTACACCAACGAAGTGCCCCTTGATTCATGAATCGTAATCAAGGCATGAAAAACTTTTTTGTAAACTTTATCACTTAATAGGGCAGGTCTATTTTGCCCATTCCAGCGAGTTGGGAAAAACGCCTCCGCAAACAGTTCTCTAGAGAAATACCACCCGTCATTGCAAAGGAAAACGCGGGATAAGTGAATCGGCTCTGCCCCCGGGACAACGTAATCATCTTGAACAATGACGCAATCTCCTGTAATCGCACTCACCATTCCGCCTACAAATGAGGAGGGTTCCCCAGCAGTAGCAGCTGCCTGCACGGCCAAATTTTCTTCTTGAGTGAATCCGTTAACGCACAGCATAAAGCCCAGAACGAGCCAAAGAGAGCGGAGCATGTCAACCTCCTAGTAAGAGGATATTGACTCTAAGAAAATCTTACATTTAGAAAAAGAAAAATATTCAGGAAATTTTTGAGAAGAAGAAAAGGATTCAGGTCAAATTAGATGTGGAAAATTTTTTGAAATATTAGTAGGGTAGCGTCAAGTAGTTATAAGAGGGAGGGTACTGGTCTGTGAACAAAAAAGAAACCTACATATTTTCGGCACACATCGTTCTTCAGAGAACTGAAAGTGCGTAAAGGGCTTTTAAGATCTAATTCGTCGACATCCAATCATAATAAAACAAAGAGTGATCAAAGACGGGTAATTTTAACAATCACATAATGAGCAAGAAGCCGTTAAGTAGATTCTACCCCGACATAGAGAGCATTGGGATTTGCCCGAACAGGATAGGGCGATATTGTTTGAACAATCCTGAGCGGCAGGGAATTCATTGCCGCTAAGATCGGTTCAATATTTCCACTGGCCATCGCGCCTGGAAGTAGTTCGTCGAGATAGATTCTGGGTAGACCAACTAAGGGCGAATCTAGAGAATAAATTAGAGTTAGGAACCGGTCCCATGCATGAGCAGCTCGAAGGTTGTCAGCAAGTCGAACACATTCTCGGATTGTCGGAGATAAAGATCCTTCATAAAATCTTGGATTTTCGATCCAGCTGATGAGAGTGCGCATATGATCGCTACAATCACACCTGAGTTCTTGGTACAGTGGAACTAGATTTCCGGAGCGGATAGCTTCCGGAAGCAAGGCAACAAGTGTTTCATCAAATCTAAGGTGCCGGCAAAAATTCTGAAAGCTCTGACGTTCTTGTAAACTCTTCACTATCAATGCAAAACTTCTATATCTTCGATAACGTTCTCCCACCCCTCTCAACTGATCGGGATCTTGACCTGCTTGCGCTGCCAGTTCTTGATATAGACCTCCAAGGTATCTATCAAGGTCAACCTCTGCATTAATCGTCGGAATATTATCGCGCAGCCACAACTGGAAATCGGAAATCAAGTTTCGCTCTTCCTCATTAATTGGTTGAGCATAATATTCACTCCACGCGGGATTTGCGCCACTTGGAAACGCGATCGGGTATTGCATTTGAAGGTCGTCATATAAATCACGACCCACATTGCAATCGATTACCCTGGGGATGTCGAACGCAAGTCGCTTGACAATCACCCGATCATGGCTGATGGCATCAAGAAAAATATCCCAGGCACGATTTGCTTTGAGCCGATGGGCCAGAGCTACAAAACCTTTAATCTCAAAATTTGCACTAGGAATCAACCTCTGCAGATCTTCAAGGGGAGTCGGGCTATCCGGTATACTGTTCAGCCAGAAGTGAAACCTTTTGATGTACAACAGATCCCAGCGAGAGAATCGTGCATCGAGTTCAGGCAAAGCAATGGGATATCTTGGTTGGAAGCCGGCGTATCTTGTAGGAACGATCTGGCGCACAGCTTCGATGACACCGGCGCTATCTTCGGTTCTAAGAAACTCCTGAAGGCTTTGGTTCAAAAGCGCGATATTATTGGACTGCACAAGATCATCGACATCTGCGAGGAGATCATTGGCTAAGAGATCTCTTGCTAGTCTTATGACCATAGTTGTCAGCCTTTCAGCGTTGAAAGCCGCTCCCCCTAGTTGAGCAAGGTGATTTCTTAGCGATACTGAAGCTCGCTGGACTTCGGGGCTGGCAGGAAGGTCAGGCGATCTTAGCAGTTGCGTCTCAGCGTCAAGTGGGGGCGTCGTTGCGCAAGGCTCTGTAGAAAGGCCAGCACATGTCAAAAAGCTATAAATTTGTTGTAACAGCTCGAGAACACCATCCCAGATTCTTTTGATTGCATCGACTAAACACTGCAAAGATGTTGCATTACACCATGCTTCAAATGCCCCTGTGTGAGGTGTGTTTATTGAAGATATCGGATTGAGAGAGTTCATAAGCCTCCACTAGATAATTACAAGACAGTCTAGAGAGGATAAATATTTTTTACAAGCCTAAAGGGCAGCCTAAAGGGCGTTGTTGCATAAATCACGCAATACGCAAGTTCTCCTAACGGACAACTGCACATGATAAAAATGAAAACTGACATGCCATAGCCGCAAAGATCATGGACGCCAATCAGGTTCTTGCGCAGGCGCGCCAATTTCGATCATTAAGCAGTACATCGAACACAAAATACATCAAACTAACTAAACGCCTTTCATCACGGTCCTGAAGGGCCGTGATTTCTGGGTAATGTGATAAAGTAAAAAATTAATTATAATTTTATTAATTTACACAATTAACTTTAAAAACTTGTTATGTTTATAGTTGACTTTAATTTAATGCTTGTTCAAAATTGCAAGAAAAACCAATTACATAGGTACGTATGAGTATTGCAGAGGGTGGCGCGCTTGAAAGATTTCGGGCAGTACTGAGAGATCATAGAGCAGCATGGAATAACTACATTAACCTTCCAGCTAACCTTCTAGTAGCAACTCCTGTTGATACTGCTAACCTTGTTGCCTGGGCGTGTTTCTGGAGATCGGGTATTCAGTGTGGCGATGCTGAAGCTCTAGCTGAGATAACACATATTTTTCATAAAGAAGGCCTTCCTAAAAAAGCACGGAAGGCCATAGAAACTGTAAGCTTGGTTCGTCATTTAGAAGGAGTCCCACCCGGTGCGCGATATGCCCAACTACAAGCATACTCTCAAGAGCGAGACGGACAGAACATGACCCCCCTCATGAGATTCTTACATTTCAAATTATATAAACATGCTGCCCGATTTATTGCTTGCCGGGTTGCTAATATATGGGATTCTGGCTCGCCAATTGTAAGTGGGGAAGAAAGAGATCAAATTCAAGGGTTAAGGAACGGGGTTCGTGAATTGATAAGGGGCCTTAATGATTCTGCTCCAACTCGTCTTTATCAGGCAATAAGAGCCCGAAGCGATCCAGACCCTGCGGTCATCTCAATACAAAAGCTTGAAGAAATGAATCAAATTGACGAAATCAAGCCCTTAATGAGTTTCGCAAACCTGGCCACCCTAGGCAGACATCAGTTATTGGATGACAGCAACACTGATAGTGATGACGAGAATGCGGATACTCCGATGGCTAATCGCGCGATAGCTAATCGTCAGCATCAGAGGTTTATCATAGAGCTTGATAGGGGTAGCCCTTATATTGAAAACATTTATCTCGATCCTCAACGCAGACGCGTTTCAGGCATTTATCATCCAAGAGGAAGCGATATTTATGTGGGCGCAATGGTAGGGCCGGGTAATCCACCAGAACAGATTAGATCATTTATTGCTCATGAATTAACGCATTTTGTGGTGCATCAAGTTTTTGCTAATCGGATAAGGCCTTATAAGGCAAATGATGCAGAAAATTTACAAAAATTTAGGGATATCACGGCAGATTTGAGAGGGCGTCTATCTGAGTTAGATCCCTGCTTAAAGATCGTGTTTGAACATGAGGTATATAATACCGGTACTGCCAATGAGATTGAGGAGAAGCATCACCAAGAGTTGATCGTAAAAGTGCCGGAAATGCTTGTCAGGTATAAGAATGACAATCCTAATGGTTTGGCTAGATTAACGGCACAGGCGCCACAATTATTGAATTATTATCATACAGTCTTTATGCCAGCCGTTGAGTCCCACATAGCAAAGTGCAAGGAAAAGGCTTTTGGCAGCTGGCCGGAGGACGTATTGAAGGAAGGAATTCTTAACACGGTTGTTAACGTACCCCAGCCTGTAATTCAAACATATGAGGGAGGTACATTTGATTTTTGTAGTGGAATTGACAATTTTTTCAGAAATACATCTCATATAATTTCTAACGCCGGATGTGCCATAGTATAATTTAGATAATTACAGGACGGTTAAGGCTTCCTTCAAGCTACAGCGTCTGGACTATTACAAATAGGATATGGCGATATTGTTTGAACTATGCTGAGCGGAGGGGAATCCATTGCCGCTAAGATCGGTTCAATATTTCCACTGACCAACGCTTCTGGAAGCAGCTCATCAAGATAGAGCCTGGGTAGAAAACCCAAAGTCTGATCTTGACCAAGAATTAGAGTTAGGAAGCGGTCCCGTGCATTGGCGCCTAGAAGACTGCGCAAGAGTCGGACACACTCTCCGACTGTAGGAGACGTAGCTCTGCTATAGATTGCATAGAAAAATGGGTTTCCGATCCATTCAATGAGAATGCTCATAAATTCGCTACATTCACACTCTAGTCTTTGGTAGAGCGGAACTAGATTTCCGGAGCGGATCGCTTCAGGGAGCAAGGCTATAAGTCTTTCATCATATCTGATGCGCCTGCAAAAATCTTGAAAGCCCCGGCGTTCGTGTAGCCTCTTTACTATCAATGCATAACTTCTATATCTTCGATTGCGCTCACCCAAGCCCCTCAATAGATCGGGATTTTGAGGTGCAGCTGCCATTTCTTGTTCTAGACCTTGTAGGTATCTATTAATATTGACCTCTGCATTAATCCTCTGAAAGTTTTCGCGTAGCCACAACTGGAAGCCGGAAATCAGGTTTCGCTCTTCCTCGTTAATTGGTTCAGCTGCAAGTATACTAACCCCGGGATATGCGGCACCGCTTGGGAAAGCGATTGGGTGCTGCACTCGAAGGTCGTCAAACAAATCAGGAAGTTGGATCCCGCAACGGTCTCTAGTGGAGATGTCGGTTGCAAGTCTCTTGACAATAGCCCGATCATGGCTAATCGCATCGAGAAAAACATCCCAGGCACCATTTGTTCTCAGCCGATGGGCCAAAAATGCAAAATCACTAATCTCACGATCCGGATCACGAATCAACCTCTGTAGATCTTCAAGGGCAATTGGGCCATCAGCTACAGTGTTCAGCCAGAAGTGAAACCTCTTGATGCGCAACAGATCATAGCGAGTGAATTGTTCATCGATTTCAGGCAAAACAATGGGATATCTCGGCACAAAGCCAGCGTATCTTGTAGGAATGACCCGGCGCACAGCTTCGATGACCCCGGCGCTATCTTCGGTTCTAAGAAACTCCTGAAGGCTTTGGGTCAAAGGCGCGACATTATTGGACTGCACAAGGTCATCGACATCAGCCAGGAGATCGTGGGCAATGAGATCTCTTCTTAGGCTTAAGACCATAGTCGTAAGTCTGTCACCGTTGAGAGTAGCTCCCCCTAGTTGAGCAAGTTGATTTCTCATCGATTCTGAAACTCTGATTTCGGGGCTTTGCGGAAGACCCTGCGCTCTTTGCAGTAGGGTCGTTGTTGCGCGAGGCTCTGTAGAAGGCCCAGCACATGTCAAAAAGCTATAAATTTGTTGTAACAGCTCGAGAACACCATCCCAGATCCTTTTGACTGCATCGACTAAACAGTGCAAAGATGTTGCATTATACCATGCTTCAAATGCCCCTGTGTGAGGTGTATTTACTGAAGGTATCGGATTGATAGAGTTCATAAGCCTCCATTAGATAATCACAGGAGAGTTTAGAAAAGATAAATATTTTTTACAAGCCCAAAGGGCGTTATATCGACACCGTCGTCCGCACCCTCTGTCAAACCAACTTTGTCAAAAAAGGGGAGGACAACGCGGTCTATCTCACGTCGAATGGCCTGAGGTTGGTGGAGGAACTCCTGGGCAAGAAGTGAATGTTCACCACTGACACATATTTTTCGCGCTAAAATAATTTCTACCGTTACTCTTTTTTTTAGGTCAGAATTGAGGTCACAATGAATTAAAAAAATCTTTTATGACAGGATTTGCATCTTTTAATTGAATGCAATGAAGAGAAACCTGTAAAATACTCTTATAGAAACCAAGGGGGTGACTATGGCGAGAAGGGCGGTTGTATATAGATCTACAGAAGACAAAACCGACGATCAGGCGCACAGTTATTTGCAGACTCACCAGGCACCTCATCGATATTTGGCTTATAAGGATATTCCGGCTCTTATCCACCAATTCGTAAAAGGAAAACAAGCTTTAGATTATGGAGCGGGAACAGGGGCTTCTGCTTCCTTTTTGCACGAATTGGGCCTAAATGTCACTGGAGTGGATATTAGTTATAGCATGCTCGAGAAGGCGTGGAGTAATTTTCCCCAAATCCCATTTCGTCATATTGATGAATTACCGGGTGCTGCTCGTTTTGATTTAGTATTCTCTAGCTTTGTGCTCCTAGAACTTTCTTCTAAAAATGATATAATCTCCTACCTTAGCAGAGCGTCATCCTTTTTGCGAACTGATGGGATATTTATAGCTATTACTGGGAGCGAGCACATGCACTCCTTGTTCAGAGAATGGCTAAATTTTAAGGTGAATTTTGTTGAAAACTGTAACTTGTTTAGTGGGAAAATGGTTAGGTTAGCCCTGAAATCCCCTAACATGGAATTTTATGATTTCTTTTGGAGTGAGGCAGACTACCTTGAGTGCATGAGAAAAGCAGGATTAGAGCTCTTACAAATCCATCATCCCCTCGGTTCTCACGAAGATCCTTATGTATGGAAGGATGAATCGTTTTGTTCCCCTTTTACGATCTTTGTAGCAAAAAAATTAGACAAAATGACTCCTGACAAGCTATCTATTCTCAATGGCCTGACTGTTAGTGGGTTGTAAATTATCGTTCTATTTAATTAATAATAATCTTTATTCCTTCACCCAGAGGTCATATTTGAAAATCACTTAAAAGTGATGGTAATATTTTCATAATTCGTATAAAATATGATTGTTAATGAAAGGACGACGTATTTATGAAAACCCTACAAACCAGAGTCAGCCCTGAGCCCAATAAATCTTCTGTGTATCCCAAAGGCTGTTCTCCGGTAGATTATGAGAAATTAACCACCCTGCAAATTATTTCTGCTCTTTGTTCATTATTGCCTGGTTCTTTACAGGCTATCGATGAAAATAGCGAAGAATTATTTTACAGATTTGTACATCTTAGCGATATAGATCGATCCGCCTTTTCCTATAATTGGCCTTACGTTATACAGGCTGCCAGGAAGCAAGGATTTTATTATCAAAACGGGCAGGGGATTGTTTATTTTTATTTGAGAATGAATGCACATGATTCTCGAAATTGCACGCTAATTGTTGTAAACCATCTCGGATATGAATCCGAAACAGTGGTTTGTGAGTTAGCAGAAGCAGCAAAAAAATTAGCTATTCCAAGTATTATCAAAAACATCGATCGAAATAAAGTTTCATTGTGGAATAAACTAGGCTTCCAGGAAACCATCGAACCGTGGAGCAAATATTAATTTCGTGATGACAATACTTTTCCAGAATTCGTCTATGACATTAAAAAATTTGTAAATCTTCAAGTTAGTCCTCATACAAGATCTATTATAAATAAATTTGCAAGAGAAACGAACTATACATTTATTCCCTACAATCGTTCATTTAAAAGTGATGGGCTAAAACTGCTAGAAAAAACGTCTGAATACTTGGAAAATAAAGGTGTGGATTTTAGAGAAGAGATTGTTCAGGCTCATCATTTTGTTTTCGATGATGATATAAGAAATAAAGTGGTTTTTGCAATTTTTGAAAATGACACCTTAATTGGTGTAACCTTTCTTACAAGGTTTGAAGATAATCTGTTTTTTAATGCAATTATTAGCGAAAACAAATCAAATTTAATGAGATTTCTTTTGTGGAAATCTGTTGCATGCTATTGCAATTCTTTAGAAGAACATCGATGGCCCCTCTACTTGGCATTACAGGGATCTGAAAATGAAGGGCAAAACAATTGGAAGCGATTTTTTTATCCCATTAGAGCTATTCCTAGGACACATGTAACTAATGGCTAATGAATTCGAGTGTTCGTAGGATGCTTTTCCTTCATCCAGAAGTACGAAAGCAAAGAAATAAGCCCGAAAAATAAAATAACAAAACTAAACGCACCTTCATATTTTGTAATCCGTGTTAAATAAAGGACAAGAAATGGAGTAAACCCTCCGACAACAGAATCTACTGTATTGAAACAAATCCCTATACAAGTATACCGTGTGCGAGTTGGAAACAATTCTGATGTGATATAGGGAAGTAGTGCTGAATTGCAAGCAGCAAGGAGAATAAAAATAGCCATTGCTATAGCTAGGGGAAATATGGAGAGATGAGCTGCAAAATAGCTCAGAGGTCCAAGCAACAAAATACTGCTTATCATGGTCCATATTAACATTTTCTTATTATTGATTGTATCTGCTAAAAAGCCAAAAATGGGTAATGGAGCTGCAAGTAAAATAATTATGCTGCTTGAAATAATCAGAGTAGCAATATAACTACTGGTTGCTAACGCGGTTTTAAGGTATTCGGCTGCATTAACAGTAATAAAAAATGTAGATGAAGAGTTGAAAACCCAAAATAATGCGCCCAAAAACAGTTGTTTTTTATTATCACGCAGGACTTGTGAGAAGGGCTCCTTAGTAATAGTAGAGTGTTTTGCCATTTCTTGATAAAGAGGGGTTTCATGTAACCGAGAGCGGAGTATCAACCCGCAAAGGCCTAATAAACCTCCGATAAGAAATGAAAGACGCCAACCCCAGGTTATTACATCCTGCTCGGACAAAAAGAGTTCTAGGAAAAAGCATTCAATTGTGCTGATCAAAAGTCCAGATAACACCCCAACAAAAGCCCAGCTACAAAAATATCGGCGATGTTGAGGCTGTGCACTCTCGTATAAAAAACAGAAGGCTCCTGGTAATTCTCCTCCAGCGGGAAATGCCTGTAAAAATCTTGTACAAGTCAAAAATATCGGTGCTAAGATTCCCACTTGTTCACGGGTTGGCAGAAGACCTGTTATTACTGTTGGGACTGTCATCATTAGCAACGAAAGAATAAAAGCTTTCTTTCTTCCAATGCGATCACCCAATCGTCCAAAGAAAAAACCTCCAATAGGACGGGCTAGAAGAGCAAGACCAAAAATCAGAAAAGTAAAAATTAAG
>JABDEH010000029.1 GCA_013287215.1 Chlamydiota bacterium | reverse complement strand
CAAGAAAATAAAAACAAGATGGATTTTTCATTGAATTAATTATTGTTGATTAATTCATCCACATATATAGAGATAATTATGACGGATGAAGTAGCTGCTATCGTTCTGGCCGGCGGCCAGGGAACGCGTCTATTCCCCTTGACGCAGTCCCGCTGCAAGCCAGCAGTCTCCTTTGGAGGGCGTTATTGCCTTGTCGATATTCCCATCTCCAATGCTCTCAATTCAGACATCCGGGAAATCTATGTCATCGCTCAATATTTCGCCTCCGACCTAAACGCCCATATTGCGGCCACCTACCAAGCCGATCTCAAGTATTTGTGCCCAGAAGAAACAACGGGCAAAAAAGTCTGGTTTCAAGGGACCGCCGACGCAGTGCGGCAAAATTGTGACCATTTAGCCAAATCGTCCGCCCGCTACTTCCTCATTCTTTCGGGAGATCAGCTCTATAATATCGATTTTCGCACTATCCTCTCCTTTGCCAAAAAGAAAGATGCCGATCTCGTCATCGCCTCCCTCCTTGTCGATGAGCCGGAGGCCAAACGAATGGGGATCATGAAAATGGATGCGGAGGGACGCATCCTCGATTTTGTGGAAAAACCCAAGGAGAAGGCCGTCTTAGACCGCTTACGCAGCCCTGAGAACAAGTATGTGGGCTCGATGGGGATCTACGTCTTTAAAAGAGAAGCGCTTTTCCACCTTCTTCAGCAAGAGGGCAACGACTTTGGGCACCATCTCATCCCATGCGCCTGTAAAAATGGAAAAACCTTTTGTTTCCTTTACGACGGATATTGGGAGGATATTGGGACCGTCGCCTCCTATTACAACGCAAGCCTGGCCCTGATCGAACAAAACTATTGCCTTAACACCTACGATGAAAAAAATCCGATCCGCCAAGAACCCGATTTCCTTCCGAGCCCCAAAATTAAAAATACACGTATCGTCGATGCGCTCATCGGGGATGGGTCGCTGATTGAAGCGGAGGAAATTTCCCATAGTGTGATCGGCGTTCGCTGCTCCATTAAAAAGGGGACGGTCATCCGCGACTCGATCGTTTTAGGGAACACCTCCTACAAACCCTCCTTTTCAATTGGGAAAAACTGCCTGATCCAAAAAGCGATCATCGACCAGCACACCACGATCGGCAATCAGGTCCGGCTCGTCAATGAAAAGGATTTAAGCACCTTCGATGGAGATGGCATTTATATCCGCGATGGGATTATCATTGTGACCACCGGCACGGAGCTTCCCGACGGCTTTGTCCTATGACGAGGTCAGCTGGTGAAGTGTGACTTCTAGGCAGTCTCTCCCTTTATAGATCGACCTTATCTTTTCTCTTTGTTGTTTATATTTCTCTAGCAACTTGTTATTTTCCTCGGAAGCATAGTGCCTAAAAACGGGGATCGCAAAATTTTCTACAGTTGCCGTTCCATAAAATGGATTTTTGTCACTGATGTTATACAAGAGGGACTGCTCAATGAATTGTTCCTCTTTCTCAGAATTGCCTTCAGCCATCCACTGAAATAAGTAGGCATTCCTTTTTCCAAAACCGAGCAAAATTCCTTGCAATGCGTGATTTTTCAAAACTTTATCCCAAAATACGGAACTTTCGTCTCCAATATTAAGCACTTCTTGCAAAGGATGAAAATCCGTGCCGACGACTCTGCGAAAATCCTCGTAGTTTTCCTGTATAGCCAAGGCCGTTTCCGCAATGTTGACAAAACAACCAAGGAACAATTTTCTATCAGGACTAATGCAACGCTTTGCAAAAAGGTATTTTTCAATCGGAAATAATTCTTTTGTTCTTTCCCATTTATCCCAGTTTTCCGCGTAATCGTATACCGCTGACTGCGTTTCCTTTTTGACGGATTCAGGAAGCGCATCATAAAAGGTCTGCATCTCTTCTTTTGTATAGTAGTAGAGAAGAGTCATCACCATGGGCTTATCTTCAAACAGAGTGAAAACACCCTGTTCTTCGAAAAGAAGATCTGAAAAAAACTTACCCATCCACTTTCTATCTTCTACCGAAATCTCTACTTTTTTAGTTGTCTCTGTTGTCGTTGTATTACAACCTCCGAGAATAAAAATTACTGTGACAAAAAAAGACAGAGGGCTTAGCTTGGTGGAGCAATGCAATTTTAACCTAAAAAGGGAGGTTTTTATGTTGTACGGAATTCTCACCATGTTGTTTGTCTCGCTGAGTTCCATAGCTACGCTCCATGCTGAAGGACCCCTCTACCATACTCAAGATTCCAGTCAAATGGAAGAGATTTTAGCAAACGGAGACTTTTGCATCGAAAAGATTTCTCCAATGAAAGTGTACCTAAAAGCAGATAAAATAACTCCCACCCAAAAGGGAATTTTTATCGAGATTTCCCCTAATACTTACCTCTCATTGCCTGCCTTGCAGGCGGACTCAGAAGGCTGCTACTTAAGCATGAACTCCGATACAAGGAATGGCGAATTTAATCCTTTGCCCTGTCCCCGCTGCCAGAAAGTATTTACGCCACTGCCTAGTAATCCTAAGTGTCCCTCTTGTGGATACAGATATCCTGGAGTATAGCCTTGAAAATTTCGGACGCTGCTGAGACAAACGCTCCTTTAGAGCGTTTGTCTCACCCCACCATTTGGGCCCTTTCAGATCCGCACCTTTTCTTTAGCACTCCCGACAAGAATATGGATATTTTTGGTCCGGCATGGCAGGGCTATACCGACAGAATGGAAAAAAACTGGAGAGCGCTTGTGGGCAAAGACGACCTCGTCTTGATCCCCGGCGACATCTCTTGGGCAATGCACCTTGAAGAGGCCTTGGTCGATCTTCGTTGGATCGACAGCCTCCCCGGCACGAAGGTGATCCTGCGCGGCAACCACGATTATTGGTGGAGCTCGAACCAAAAAATGGCAAAAGCAATGCCGCCTAGTATCCATTTCATCCACAACAACGCCTTTTTATGGAAAGATGTCGCGATCGGCGGCTCCCGCCTCTGGGACTCAAGATCGGAATACACCTTCGACGATTACGTCCACTTTCAAGCAAATCCCAAAGCGAAAAAGAAAGAGAAAGATGAAACGATCGACAGCGAAAAGATTTTTCTTCGTGAGCTCGACCGCTTGAAATTGAGTTTGAGCCAGATGAGCGGCACTGCCAAGGTACGCATTGCGCTGACCCACTACCCGCCCATTTCTGCCGATATGCGCCCCTCGCGGGCTTCGGCCATTTTAGAATCTTATCATATCGATTATTGCGTCTTCGGCCACCTGCACAATCTAAAAAAGGGAGTCCCGATGTTCGGCGAGGCGCGCGGGGTCCGTTATTTTCTCACCTCGTGCGACTATTTAGACTTCACTCCGATCAAAATTCTTGAGACATGACAAGTCAGGATCCGAGCGGCTTAAAGATTTTGACAAATCCTTTTTAGCTCGCTTTTCAATGATGGCAAGAATTTTTTTCTCCTCCTCCTCCTGATCGAGGAAATGGTAGTAATCGGCCGCCACCGCAAGGAGCTCTTGGAAATCTTCTTCAGTTTTCAGCGAGGCGCGCGCTTGGGTGACCGTTTCTGCAAAGAGGTTGGGTTCGCCCTGCCGGATCAGGACCATCCCAATTTCTAAAAGCAGCTCAAAATCGGGGGCGTCTTGCAAATCATCGAGCAAACTGCGGATCAGGCCGGTCGCCTTCTCCACATCGGTCACGATAAAAAGCTCGGCGCGCAAAAGATCGAACCAATGCTTTTTGGCCATGAATTCATAGAACCCGTCGAGAAGCTCGGAGGCATACAGCTCATTGTCCGATCGGATATGCTCGGCGATAAAATCATATAGAAAATCTTCCAGTTCATGGGCGCAGAACGAGGAGACCATTTTAAAGACTTCTTGGGGATTGTCCCCATGGTCGGCATTCTCATCGAGAATATCCTCAAGCTCCGTCAATGACTCTTGGATTTTTTCCCCATTTTGCTTTTCAATTCTATAATCGAGCTCATCGCAAAAAATGGAGAGCGATTGCTTGTCGGGAAACAGACGCCGCCACAACTCAAAGATCAGCAAATAGCTCTTGTCGTATCCCTCGAGGTCCTCATCCCGGATCCACAAACATTCAGCGAGCTCCTCAGGGCTATCGCAATTTTCCGCATAAGCTGAAAAATTTTTTTGGCTGAGGTTTAGCCCCAGAGCTTGCAGCCTGGAGAACAGCTCCTCTGTGGAGAATTTCCGGTAGTCTTCCACCTGCCACGACTTCACCTCGAGACCTGGATTCTCGAGCCAGTTCATTCTCAGAAGATTATAAAGTGCTTTGTCTTGAAATTTCATGGAGTTAATAGTACACTATCCGAATATTTATGAAAAATAAAACTATTCATTCGACCTCACGAAAGTGCAAACGCCCCTTCATTCTCCTAGAGGTTTTGATCGCTTTGGCCCTCATTTCTCTCTTCGCCCTCCCCTTGGTGCGCGCCCCTTTGGAAACAATCCACGAAGAGACAAAAGCCCTCTGCAAACTGGAGGTAGAAAGAAATGCCGATCTGGCGTTTGCCGAAATCAAGGAACTTTTTTACAAACAGGCCATTCCGTGGGATTCTTTTTCCAAAGAGCGCCCCATTTCCTATTCTCTCAGTCCGCAGACGATCGGGACCCGCACCTTTGAAAGGACCGCCCATATTTACGTCTCGTACGAAAAAGAGATCGAGGGAGAGCTGACCTTACGGCAGCTGCGCGTGATGATGAACTTTGCCTCTTCGGGGCTTATAGAGAATTTCAAATATAAAATGGTCATCGCGCGATGAATAACCACAAAAAACGCCCGTTTACCTTGATAGAACTGATGATCGGCCTCGCGCTCTCTGCCATCCTCCTCGGCTTTCTGTTCCATTTTTATACCACCCTCTCGACAGCGCACATCGATCTGGCAAAGAACAAGGAGGGGGTCCTTTCCAAGCAGCGTGTGCAGCTCCGCTTAAATCAGGTGCTCTCTCTTGCCTCCGAACCCTTTTATGTAAAAGAAGGCGCCCTCATTTTTAAATATGATAACGGCATCGACCCCCATCCTCAGTTCTGCGGTCCCCTCACCGGCATGCTCTACGTCAACGAAAAGAAGCAGCTTTCTCTCGTGACCTGGTCCAAGGAAAAAGAGCCGCGCAAGGAGGTGCTTTTCCCCAACGTCTCTAGCTACGCAATGAGTTTTTTTGACCCTATCGAAAAAAAAACGTGGACTAGCCATTGGGAAAAAAAACTTCCCGCCATGACAAAGCTTGCCATCAACGATTTCACGCTCCTTTTTTTCATGCCGGACAGCACCGAAATCCTCCACTATGATAAAAAGCTATGAACCTACTGCCCTTTGTCTGCGCCCTCCTTGTAATCTTCGGTCTTTTGTCCACCTCCCTATTTCGGGAACGCATCTCTCTTAGCAATCTGAAAACCGCCTGCCAAGGCAGTTTGCGCGCCGAGCGGAAGTCCAGAAATTATTTGGAATCTGCACTCTATATAAAAAACAAAAAGGTCCAATCAGCAAAAGAAAAAAAAGAGATATCCGCTGCAAAGCCTAATCCGCAACCTCAGAAAAATCCAGACAGCGACAAGCTGCCTGAGCACCGCGACGAAAAAATATTCACAACAAACACCAAGCTCAATCTCACCCCCCTTTTTACCGAAAAGAACCCGCTCCTTTACGACACCACCCTGCATTATATCCGCGCTTTATACGGCAAGGCCTCCTTCTACAGGGAGGGGCTTGAAAAACAAATCCTCGATCAGATCATGGCCTCGGGGATCGCCTTAAAACAGCGCGCCTCCTTCACCGAACTGTTTCCTGAAGATCCTGCGCTGCGGACGATTTTCTACAAAATGCTCAAAGGGACAGGGTCGTATGATTTGGACACAGGGATGGGTTATCCTGCCTTCGACAATTACTTTCAATTGGGGGAAAACCCCAAGAGCCCTGCCATCTGTTTCCGCGAGGCGCCCACGCGCCTGCTCCGCTCCCTCTTCGGGGAGGCAGCGGCTGAAGAAATTTTAAAAGAGGAAAGCACAATAAAAAATCGTTTGACAAAAGATCAACTCACCGCAGTCTTGATGCAAAAGAACCTCAACGTGCAAACCTATGAGGGCCTCCTTTCGTTCCACGGGGAGAAGATAGAGTCGCAGCTAGTGACAATCAGCGACAAAAAAAGCGGCATCAGCGTCCAAAAATGGGAAGATTTAGAGTGACGGCAACAGATATCAACGCAAAAGCGCAGACATATTTTTATGCATAAGTTTTTCTTGCTACGTTTTCAGATTGAGGGAGCATGGCAATGCAACGCAAAGGCGCAAAGACGCGGAGACGCAAAGAATATGGGAAATGGCGCGCGCGGCTTTCCTCCTGCGCCTTTGCGTCTTTGCGTCTTTGCGTTTAATCTTTTTACCCAACACTGCTGGAGAAAAAATGATTAGAAAACTAAACGACCTCGTTTCGGTAGGCCCCGAGACCATGAAAGATTTTGCCAAGCTCAAGATTAAAACTGTGCGTCAGCTCGCCAAACAGCAGCCGCACCTTCTGTACAAAAAACTGTGCGCCCTCACCTGCGCGCGCCACGACCCATGCGTCGAAGATGTGTTTGCCGCCGCGATTGCGCAAGCGAGGAATCCTGATCTGCCGGAAAAAGAAAAGCAGTGGCCCTACTGGAGCCGGTTGCGCAAGGCCCGCCCGATCCGCTGCGCCTGGGTCCCCGTCGGCAATGAACTGTACGAGCGCTATCACGACACCGAGTGGGGAGTTCCCGTACACGAAGACCGAATCCATTTTGAGTTCCTCATTTTAGAAGCAGCGCAGGCGGGCCTCAGTTGGCTCACTGTTCTGAAGAAACGGGCCGCTTATGCAAAAGCTTTTGCAAATTTCGACTGGAAAAAAGTGGCCGCTTTCGATGAATCAGATGTAGAAAGGTTGATGAAAAATCCCGGCATCATTAGGAACCGCGCTAAAATCCTCGCCGCCATCAACAATGCTAAACAGTTTATCGAGGTCCGCAAAGAATTCGGAACTTTTGACACCTACATTTGGAAATTTGTGAAGGGAAAACCCCTGCAGCCCAAACGAAAATCGATCGCCGAATTACCTTCTGTCTCCGAAGAGGCGGTCACTCTCAGCCAAGATCTAAAACGGCGCGGTTTTAAGTTTTTGGGCCCGACTGTGGTGTATGCCCATATGCAGGCGACAGGTCTTGTCAACGATCATACTGTTGATTGTTTTTGCCACACGAGATAAAGATCCTGAGCAGTAATACACTTTATCGCCAAAAATAAACGCAAAGGCGAAAACATATCCTTACGCATAAGTTTTGCTTGCTACGTTTTCAGGTTGAAGGAGTGAGACAATTCAACGCAAAGACGCGAAGACGCAAAGGCGCGAAGAAGAGAGATCCGAATCAATTCCAGTTTCTTCATTGCGGCTTTGCGTCTTTGCGCCTTTGCGTTGAACCGTCCTAATCACCCTGAGTCGTTAGCCATATAACATTGCAAGCAAAACTTATGCGTAAAGATATGTTTGCGCCTTCGCGTTGAACTGTTGAATTCACATCAGTCTGAAAACTTATGCAAACAAAAGTCCAATCAAACAGCGCTGCGCGGAAGAAAGAGCGTAAACGTCGTTCCTTGGCCCGGCACAGACGCCGCAGAGATGGAGCCATCATGTTTTTCGATGATGGTCTTGACAATCGAAAGGCCCAGCCCTGCTCCGCCAAGGCGCCGCGAATGGGCCTTGTTCACGGTATAGAACCGCTCAAAGATATGTGCAAGATTTTCAGGCGGGATGCCAATGCCGTTGTCGCTAATTTCTATCTTCACTTCGTCGACGAGCTCCTGAATATGGATTACAATCTGTGCCGGCGGGCGAGAATATTTTGCTGCATTGTCGATCAAGTTCTTGATCGCAAGTTCAAGAAGGTCGGGATCGGCAGGAATAAGGACCTCCGGGTGATCTTTGTGGATCTTGACTTGCGCATCGGGGTAGACGGTTAACAGAGTTTGGACACAGTTTTCAATCAGCGAGACCACATCGCATTCGTGAAAACGGGATTTGGGAATGTTCTCGATATCGGCGAGCAGGAGAAGATTTTTGACAAGCCCCTCCATCCTCTCGCAGTTGCGGACAATCTTCTCTGTGATATCGCCAAGCATTTCCGGAGAAATCTCCGGAAGGTCTTGGAGCGTTTCGGCAAATCCTTTAATGATGGTGATCGGCGTGCGGAGTTCGTGGGAAGCGTTGGATACAAAATCTTTGCCCATCTCGAGGACCCGATATTGGCTCGATTTATCCTGCAGCACAATGATGGCCTCTTTCTCTGGGATGATCGGCGCCGCGATCAGATCGAGATACACTTTGCTCGCCTCCCCGAGCGAGATAGAATCGGTTACAATCGTTCCATTCTCGAGACACGCGCGCAGCAGGAGCCGGCATTTTTTCTGCAGCGGAGTGCTAATGGGAAAAACCTTGCCGAGAAGATGCCGCTTAGGCGCCTGGAGCATTTTACTCCCCACAGTGTTGACATACTTAACCTTTCCATTTTCATCGATGGCAACGACTCCTTCCGCCAAAGATTCTAAAATAGCCTCCCGCTCGTTGCGCTCGAGAAGGGCAGCCTTGATCTGGCCGCGGATCTTTTCCGAGAGCGAATTTAATGTTTTCGCAAGGCGGGCAAAATCATCTTCTTCATTTAGAGAGGGAGGCAGAAGAATTTCCGGGATCGCATCCACCTGGCCCGTTTGATAGGGGCGGACCGCTTGAATAATGGTTTGGATCGGCTTGCTAAAACGGGTGAATATCCACCACGTCGTTGCAGAAAAAAAGAGGAGAAGGACCGAGGCAAAGGTTAAAAAGAAGAGTTCTAAATAGTGGGCGAAAGCATGAATATGCTGATAAGGCAGCTCAATTTTTAACACATAGCTCTTCCCGTGAAATTCGAAAGGGGTCGCGACCTCAATCAATTTTTTGGGATCAAAGTGATCTAAATAGTTGACTTCGTAGATCGACTCTCCTTCTCCATTTTGGAGCTGGAGCCGAATGAACATAAACACTTCCTGAGTTTTTAAGTATTCGATCATTTCCGCTTCATTTTTTTTCTCCGTCATCAGCTCAATGAGCTGCTTCTCATCTCCGCCGATCGACCAGCGGATCATGCGGTGGATCGTCCCTTGAACATAGCCGATTAAAACAAGAAGAAAAATGACAAAGAGGACAATTTGGGAAAGAAGAATTTTCCTGCGAAAGGTCATCGTTTTTTGGCCAACGTTGGATCCAGCTTATCAACAGGATACAGATTGACGGCGCCTTTCGGCGTGACAATCACCGTATCTTCATACCGCACGCCGCCGACACCCGGAATGTAGAGCCCCGGCTCCAAGGTCACCGCCATCCCCGGCTTTAAGACTGCATTTTTATCCTCGCCCGCAGCCGTAAGGCTCGGAAATTCATGGGTCTCGAGCCCGATGCCGTGCCCTAAGCGGTGGAGCAGCAGATGCTCCATCCCCGCATCGCGGATCACGTTCAGCGACACCTGTTCCAGTTCTCCGGCAGTGATCCCCGGACGGCATGCGTCAAAGGCCGCCTTTTGCGATTTACGGACCACCGCATAGATCTCCTTCAGCCGCAGATCGACAGCGCCAAAGAAAACGATCCGCGTCATATCGGAATGGTAATTTTCCACATCGACGCCAATGTCGCAAAGGACAATCATGTTTTTTTTCAGCTTCACCTTTCCGGGGCGGTAATGGGGTTTAGCGGTATTCTCGCCGAACGCGATGATCGCCTTGAAGGCCAGCCCTTGAGCGCCATGGCGCAAACAAAAGATCTCAAATTCTTTGGCCACGTCGAGCTCGGTCATCCCTACCTTCAAGATCGACTTAATATGTTCAAACCCCTTCCAGAGGCACTGCGCGCTTTTTTTCATCAGGGCGATCTCTTTGGCATCTTTGATCGCACGGATCTGCTTCAGAATTTTCGGGACCGGCTGCCATTGGACTTTGGGAAAAGTTTGTTTTAAGACCTGATAGCGATCGTAGCTTGTTGCTTGACTGTCAAAGGCGACCTCTTTGAGTTTCTCCTTCTGAATAAACTCCAAGATCGCTTTGTCGCTGACTAAAACGGCAGGAAAAGGACAAGTTTCCTGGCACGCCTGAATATATCTTCCGTCGACAAAGAGGCACGCCTTTGCAGGAGAGACCCACAGTTTTCCCAAAGAGAGCTGCAAGCCCGTGAGATAAAAAAGGGCCATCGGCTCTTCGATCAAACAGCCGCTCACCTGCAGCTGTTTGAGCCTCTGCTGGAGTTTTTTTAACCGTTCCTTAAACTGAGCGAGCGAAGATGCGGGCGATTTCTTCATGGTTTACCTGTGCCGTTGTGGGTTTTCCTTGGGGACAGCGATCGGGGGTTTTCGACCTCAAAAGCTCCTTGTATAATGCTATAGCCTCTTGTAACAGAAATCTTTTTTTATGTACTCCTGCAATTTGAGCCATCGTCCCGATCAAAGACTCTTCAGGGCCTCCTGCCGCGATTTTTCGGACCGCTTGCGCCGCCTCCGCTTCATTCAAGGAAGCCGGAATGGCATCGACGATCCAGTGGTTCTTGCCAAACAGCCGGAGAGAAAATCCGCACGCCGTCAGCTCGCCGAGGCGCGCGTCTAGGGCCAAGCTTTCTGCAGGGGAGAGCGCCAAAGTCACCGGGATGGCCAGCCCCTGAGACTGGTAGCTTGCAGCATCGCTGAGCGCATCAAACGTAAGGCGGGCTGAGGCAGCAACCAGATCGACCAATAGAAGATGCTCCTTTTCATTAATGAGAAGATAATGGCTAAAAACGCCTAATACGTCGGGCTCCTCTAGCAGGAGCGGCAAAGCAACTTCCTCCTCTTCCCGCGCGCGAAAAGTAAATTCTTCAGGGGGACTGTGTGTAAAAAACGGCTGGGCGAAGGTTGGCTGCTCCGAAAAACTCAAAGATTCTTTACCCAAACTTGCCGCAACTGCCCCATAAACTTTTGCGCGCATCTCTTTTTCGTCGCAGAAGCGGACCTCTTTTTTTTGAGGATGGACGTTCACATCGACCCCTTCAGGGTCCACTTCAAGATAGAGCACGTAGAGAGGATGCCGATCAGAAGAGAGCCGTCCTCCAAACGCATCGCGGACGGCGAAGGAGATCAATGGAGCTTGGACGAAGCGGCTGTTGACAAAAAGATACTGTCCGGTCCGGTTATGCCGCGTCTCTTCATGCGAAGCGACAAAACCATACACTCCTTCTCGATCGACCTTTAACGAGAGAAATTCTTTACCGAGCACATGCTCCACCCTTTTCTCTAGCGGCTCCTCATCCACCTTGAAAACGACAGCGTCGTTATGTACAAGCTCAAAGGCAACCTCCGGATGCGAAAGACTGAGCACCGAAACCGCTTTTGTCACCTCGGCAGCATTGACTGGGGCCGATTTCTGAAACTTTTTGCGCGCCGGAACGTTAAAAAAAAGAGAGCCTACCTCAATCGTTGCGCCCCGGGTCCGTGCGCAGGGTCCCACAGATAAAATCTTTCCCCCCTCGACCTCAATCTTTGTCCCCGCCCCGAGTTCTGATGAATCGGCAGTTATCAGTGTAAAGCGAGAGATCGCCGCAATCGAAGCCAGCGCCTCCCCACGAAATCCCATGGTCTGTAAAGAAAAAAGATCCTCGGCCGACCGGATTTTAGAGGTTGCATGCCTCTCCAAAGAGAGTAGAGCGTCATCGCGCCCCATGCCGGACCCGTTGTCGCTCACACGGATCAACTGCTGCCCGCCTGCTTTGATCTCAATCTTTATGGACCTAGCCCCTGCGTCGAGGGCATTTTCAACGAGCTCCTTCACGACAGAGGCGGAATTTTCAATCACCTCTCCGGCAGCGATCTGATTGATCGTCGCCTCAGAGAGCACACGAATTTTTGAAGCTGCAGTCATACCTTGCGATTCTACCAACTCAAGACGCAAAGACGCAATGAAGAAACTGATTCGTCTCTCTTCTTTGCGTCTCCGCGTCTTTGCGCCTTTGCGCCTTTGCGTTGAACTGCCATACCCCTTCAACCTGAAAACGCAGCAAGAAAAACTTATGCGTAAAATTATGTTTGCGCCTTCGCGTTAAATAGTGGATTTCACATCAGCCTGTAAACTTATTGGAATAAACATCTATAATCCCGTTTATGTCCATGCTCCAGTTCGCCACATCCGTCGTGCAGCGGCTCGTTGATGCCGGATTCACCGCCTATTTTGCCGGCGGGTGGGTGCGCGATTTTTTGATGCACCACCCCTCCGACGACATCGACATCGCCACAAACGCCACCGTGGAGCAGGTCCAAGCTCTCTTTCCAAAAACAGTTCCGGTCGGCGCCGCTTTCGGGATCATCCTCGTTATTGAAGGAGGGCATCCTTTCGAGGTCGCCACCTTCCGCAAAGATCGGGGCTACGCCGATGGCAGGCGCCCCACCGGCATTGATCCGGCAGGCCCTGAAGAAGATGCCAAACGGCGCGACTTCACCATCAATGGCATGTTTTACGATCCTTTGAAAAAGCAGCTCTTTGATTACGTCGGCGGCCAGCAGGATATTAAAAACAGGCTCATTCGGGCCATCGGCAATCCCCACGACCGCTTTTTAGAAGATCGGCTCCGGATGATGCGCGCGGTCCGGTATGCGACCCGGTTCGATTTTCCTATTGAGTCCAAGACTGTCCAAGCGATCCTGGACCACGCCTCTACACTGCTGCCCTCCGTGGCAATGGAGAGAGTTTGGCAGGAATTTAAAAAAATGGCTCAGTTCGCCCATTTCAACCGCGGACTTGTGATGCTCCAGGAGCTTCAACTGCTGCCTGCGATTTTCCCCGAGTTGAAAGATCTCGCCCCCGAAGAGGTCCAAAAGAGGACCGAGGCGATTCCCCATTTTCCCAAGCACACGCCTCCCATTGCGGAACTGCTGGAACTTTTCCCAAACACTTCCCTTACATGCCTTCTAGAGCTTTGCGAAAAACTGAAACTCAGCCGGCAAGAACAAGATTTTATCCGCTTCTATCACCGTGCCAGAGAGCTTCTCCACATGCCCGCTTCATGGCAAAACCAACTCGAGCTCATCGAGTGGGCCCAATTTTATGCAGAGCCCTCTGCACCGATTTGCATCGAGATCTTTGCCGCCCATTATCCCAAGGAAAAAAAGGAACATTTTCTGCATGAACATAGCGCGCGGCGGGAGCGTTTGAAAAAAGCCATTGAAAGGCTACAGACAAACCGGCCCGTTGTGCGCGCCAAGCATCTCATCCAAGCAGGGATCGCGCCGGGAAAAAAAATGGGGGTCTTGCTCAAAGAGGCGGAACGGATCGCCGTGAATGCCTTCCTAGAGAATCCCGATCAGGTCATTGAAAAGTTGAAACTTTCTTCCCTGTGGTAGGATATACCGCAACGTTCTCTATATAAGCGAGTTAAGTCATTTTGCAACACTTATTGGAACGAATAAATGGGAATATTCACACTTTTTGGAACCAATAAGTGTTATAAATCACACTTTTTGGAACCAATAAATGTTAACTTTGGGTAAGATAAGGCTATGAAACGAAAAATCATGCAACACCTCCGCGCATGGAAAAACCAGCCGAAACGGAAACCCTTGATCCTCATGGGCGCCAGGCAGGTGGGAAAAACCTTTGCCCTTAAGAAATTTGGCGCGGAGGAATATACGTCGACCGTTTATCTCAACTTCGAAGACAATCCGCGGCTCTGCAAACTCTTTGACTCCAGCTTAGATCCTAAAGTGATTTTGAAAGCTTTGACAATTGAAATGAATGCGGAAATCATCCCAGGAGATACGCTGATTATTTTTGATGAGATCCAAGAATGTCCGAATGCGCTCAATAGTCTCAAATATTTCTGCGAAAATGCTCCCGAGCAGCACGTCATTGCAGCCGTTTCTCTTTTGGGGGTAAAGTTGGCCCATGTCAAGGGCTTCCCTGTGGGCAAAGTCCAGTTTTTGGAACTGTATCCTTTGAGCTTTTTGGAGTTTCTCGACGCGCTCAAAGAAGCCCGCTTGAAGACTTTTGTCGAAGAACTGAAGGCGATAGAACCTTTACCCTCCAACTTGCACGACAAATTGCTCATGTACTTCAAAGAGTATTTATTCGTCGGGGGAATGCCTGAAGCGGTCGCTGAATATGTCGATTCGCAAAATGTTGCCAAAGTACGAGAAATTCAACTCGCAATCCTGAATGCTTATAGCCTAGATTTCGCCAAGCATGCTCCGAAAGAGCAGATTATGAAAATCAATCAGGTTTGGGACTCCATTCCGAGCCAGCTGGCGAAAGAGAATAAAAAATTTATCTATTCCGCTGTGCGAGAAGGAGGGCGAGCGAAGGAATTTGAAGGAGCGTTGCAATGGCTGAAAGAGGCTGGATTGATCTACAGGGTCCCGTTGATCAGCACCCCAAAAATCCCTTTATCCGCCTATGCGGATCTGAATGCTTTCAAGGTTTATCTCGTCGATGTAGGACTCCTGGGAGCCATGTCAAACCTCTCCGCGAAAACAATTCTGCATGAAAATGAATTGTTTCAAGAATTTAAAGGGGCCATGACAGAAAATTATATCGCGCAAGAGTTAATGCACAGCCGCTATCCTGTTTATTATTGGGCAAGCGAAGGGAAAGCGGAACTTGATTTTATTATCGAGCAGGATGACTTCATTTATCCTCTGGAGGTCAAATCGGGGAACTCTTCGAAGAAGAAAAGCCTTCGCATTTATGGAGAAATCCACCAACCAGAAATGCTCATTCGGGCCTCTCCAATGAACCTGAAAAAAAATGGCGCTATCCTCAATTGTCCGCTTTATCTCATTGAGGAATTACGAGCTTTGATTGGGTTTACGAGTGATCAAAAAAATACTTAACTTCGTCCTGCACATCCTGGGTAAATTCGGGAGCGCGGTGCATGATCCAATACTCGAGCTTTTTAGAGATCCGGAGGACCTCGCGCTGCACATTGGAAGGATCTTTTAAAAGTTCGTCAAAGACAATCTCTCCGATATCGATCTGGATCGCCGTCTCCCCCACGAAACCGTAATTGCCGACAATCACTTTGTTTTTGTCCGCAAAGCCCTTTTTACACCGCTGGGCTACAAGGTTTAAAAGAGAACGGACTGCGTCTCGCATTTCCGCATGATCCCCTCTCTCTTTGATCTTTGCCAATCGGACAAAAAAAAGCTCTGCTCGCTTTTGGATGGCAAAGGGAATCCGATCAAGCTCGATTTTATGCTCTTTGTCCTTGTCGTCGATGAGAAGGACTTTTTTCCTAAATTCGCGCGTCGGGTTGAGATGGACATACAGAAGCCCCGATTCTTTCTGAAGCTCCTCGAACGCCAGCCTATAGCTGGTGAATGTTTCATACCGCCGCAAAATCCGCTGGTCCACTTTTCTAAAGCGATAATCTTCCAATGACTCGGGCAGGGGAAGGTAATTGAGCCATAAATTAGGGAGGAGATTCCGCATTTTAAAAAACTTGAGCACATACTTCTTGTCTTGGCTCTCAAATATATAAGACTGAGCCCCTTGTGCTAAGTATTTAAATTTTTGAGATAAGATCTGCCTGACCACCTGTTTATCTTCTAAACGCAAGGGATCTACATCCCAATCTTGTTCATAATTCAATGGACAGCTAATTTTATGAATGGAAAACCCTTTGTTTTTCTGCCGCAGTCCATAGGCCAATCCAAAGAGCATAAAGGGGATCAAAGCAAGGGCGATCAGCTTTAAATAGACTCGACTTCTCATTATTTCCCCATCAATTTATTGCTTAATTTAAAGTAATTATTTTAATTTACCATTCACATTTGTTTTATATACAGCAAATCTGTATAATAGGGAGGACATTGCATCTGCCTTTGATGGCCCTTAAATTCGTATTATGATAACAAAAGAGATCACAAGTTTACAACATCCGATCGTTAAGCACCTCGTTCTTCTTCGTAAAGACCGGGACTACCGTAAGGAAAAAAATCGGGCGCTCATCGCGGGGCGTAAATTAATTTCTGAGTGCGCTTCACTCGTTGCTCAAGTGTTTCTAGAAAGGGGAACTCCGGTCCCTTCCTCGATCGGGGCTGCTGAGATCGTCTACGTCACGTCGGAAATTTTAAAAAAGGTTACGGGGCTGGAAAATCCGGAGCCTCTCGCTGCGGAAGTTTCTCTACCCGAACCAAAAGCTTTAGAAGGAAAACAAAGGATCTTGGCTCTCGACGGCATTTCTGATCCGGGCAACTTAGGGACGCTGCTCCGCAGCGCGCTTGCCTTAGGATGGGAAGGGGTTTTTATCACGACAAATAGCACCGACCCCTTTAATGAAAAAGCTGTGCGCGCCGCTAAAGGCGCCTCATTCCGGATTCCTCTGCAAATCGGCACGCGCGAGGAGCTTTGCTCTTTGATTGAGCGCAATCGAATGCAGGCGGTCGTTGCCGACACCGCGGGAGAGCTATTATCTTCTTTGAAGGTCCATGCGCCGCTTTTGCTCATTCTCGGCAACGAATCCCATGGCGTGTGCCAAGAGATGAAAGACCGCTTTGCTTCCGTGAAAATCCCCATGGACCAGATGGAGTCGCTCAATGTCGCCAGCGCGGGCGCTATTCTCATGTTCGCGTTAAGGAATGCTTGCCTATGAACCATGATGTTTATGGTATAGAAGAGGAGTTCCACTCCCGCGGCGAGAGGAAACGATGCCGGAAAGAAAGGCAAGTCGCGACATCGACAGACCGCTCCAAATTTAAAAAAACAGACCAAAACCTCCACAAGAAAAAAATCCCTTCTTTAGAAAACCTCAAGCGGGGGCAGGTGATTGCTATTCTCTCTGAAGGCATCCTGGTGGACGCTGAAGGAGCGCACACCCTCTGCTCGCTCAAAGGGACGCTGAAGCAGGAAAATAGTTTAGTCAAAAATCTTGTCGCCGTCGGCGATTTTGTCCATTTTTCAGAAGCAGGCAGCATTGCCCATGTGGAAGAGAGACGTTCGATCCTTTCCCGCGCAGACAACCTCTCAAGGAAAAAACAACAGCTCATCGCAGTCAATATTGACCAGGTCCTGATCACTGCCTCTCTCTGTTTCCCTGCCTTGAAGCCTTTTTTAGTCGACCGTTATATCATCGCAGCCCGAAAAGGGAATATGGACCCGATCGTCGTCGTCAATAAAGTCGATCTTTTCTCTGAGGCCGCTGAAGAGGAAAAAATGCTCTACTTAGAATTCGTGAAAGCCTATGGCGCTTTAGGCATTCCTATCATTTGTGTCAGCACAACAACAGGAGAAGGCTTCGAAGCGCTGAAAACGGTCATGCACCAAAAAACATCGGTATTTTCGGGACAGTCGGGAGTCGGAAAATCCTCCCTCATCAATGCAGTGACCGGAACGCGGCAGAGCGTAGGGGAGCTTGTCGAAAGAACCAATAAAGGCTCTCATACCACAACAACCACCCATCTTCTCCCTGTGGAAGGCGGGGGATTTTGCATCGACACGCCGGGGATTAAAAGTTTTGGCGTCTGGGACCTCACTAAAGAAGATGTCATCGGCTATTTTCCCGAAATGCAGGGCGAATGCAAATACCCCGACTGCCGGCATTCACAAGAGCCGGGCTGCGTGATCCCTAAAAAAGTAGAAAATCAGGAAATTTCCCCCTTGCGCTTTGCTTCCTATTTAGCTTTAATGGCTAGTATCTCTCAAGAACACCGCAATAGGTAGTATGTCTTCTATCAAGTCTGTTGTCGCACAAGAAATCCTCGATTCCCGAGGAACTCCCACGCTCAAGGTCTGCATCGA